>JAQGLD010000512.1 GCA_028293055.1 Alphaproteobacteria bacterium | reverse complement strand
CCGGTCGGCGACAAGACCGCCGAGGCGCTTCGCGAGAAGCTCGTGCCGGCGATCGAGAAACTCCGCGTCGGAGTCTCGACGGACTCCGAGGCACATTACGGCCCGGTGGTCACCGCCGCCCACAAGGGGAAGATCGAGCATTATATCCAGATGTGCGCCGACGAGGGCGGCGAGCTGGTCGTCGACGGCCGCGGCTTTACCCTGCAGGGCCACGAGCAGGGCTTCTTCGTCGGCCCGACCCTGTTCGACCATGTGAAGCCGCACTTCCGCTCCTACCAGGAGGAGATTTTCGGCCCGGTGCTGCAGATCGTCCGCGCCGACAGCTTCGAGGAGGCGGTCCGCCTCCCGTCCGAGCATCAATATGGCAATGGTGTCGCGATCTTCACCCGCAACGGCCACGCCGCGCGCGAGTTCGCGGCTCGGGTCAATGTCGGAATGGTCGGGATCAACGTGCCGATCCCGGTTCCGGTCGCCTATCACACGTTCGGCGGCTGGAAGCGGAGCGGATTCGGCGACATCAACCAGCACGGTATGGAGGGAGTGCGGTTCTGGACCAAGACCAAGACCATCACCCAGCGCTGGCCCGACGGCAGCGTCACAGGAGAGAATGCCTTCGTCATCCCGACCATGAGCTGAATCCCCCGCGCCCTTAATAGTCATTTCCACTATTGTTTTAGTTTATAAACTATTGTATATTTAAGCGATTGGCAGCTTGAGGCGAGACTCGGCGCGCGAGCAGGCTGGAAGAACACCAACGGAGGGAGCTGACCGCAATGAGTGCACTTAATCCCGGCGACAGCGCGCAACGATCAGGCTGGGCGCTCAGCCTGCTCCGCATCGTGGCCGCGGCCTTATTCATCGAACACGGTCTTCAGAAATATTTCGGCTTCCCCATCCCGTTTCCAATGGGCGAAATCCACGCCCTGTCGTTGCTCGGCCTGGCTGGCATGCTGGAGCTGGTGGGCGGCGCTCTGCTCTTGCTGGGCCTGTTCGCAAGGCCGGCCGCATTCCTGCTGAGCGGCGAAATGGCGGTCGCCTATTTCATGATGCATGCCCCACAGGGTTTTTACCCGATCGCCAACGGCGGCGAGGCCGCCATTCTCTATTGCTTCGTGTTCCTGCTGATCGCGCTCGCAGGCCCCGGTCCGCTGAGCATCGATGGTTTCGCGCGAGAACGGCGCCGCGCGGCGCACGAATCCTGAAACCGGCCCCCGCACTCTCCCGGCCAACCACGAGGCACGGGCGAATAGAGAGATCAACATGGCCAAATTCCTGATCATGCAGTGGGATTGGATGCCACCCGTTATCCTCCAGATCGACGGGACGGAAACTCTCGCGGCGTCCGCCGGCAAGCCTGGACAGCCGGCGCCTCGGCATCGGAGGATGAGAATCGCGTGCGCCTTGGCGGCCGGCATCAATGCTCGTCATCATGACCCCGACCGGCGAAGCCACGATGGCTGACTTCTCGCAGAGCCACTCGCTGTCCGGTTTCTTCGCGCCGACCCGGTTCGAGGCGGATGTGGTCGATTGCGTCGTGACCGGCACCATTCCGGCCGAGCTCGACGGCGCATTCTACCGGCTCCACGGCGACTGGATCTACCCGCCGAAGTTTGCCGACGAAGCCAGCCTCTCGGCTGACGGCTATATCAGCAGGTTCCGGTTCCATGGTGGCTCCGTCGACTATCGAGGCCGCTATGTCAGGACGGACCGCCATCAACGCCAGCGCGCCGCGCGCCGCCAGCTCTACGGCTATTATCGCAACCCGCACACCGACGATCCAGAGGTGCGCGACACCCACAATCCGGGGCGGCGCACCAGCGCCAACACGACTCCGGTCGTTCTTGCCGGCAGGCTGTACGCGACCAAGGAGGAGGGGCTTCCCTACGAGATCGATCCGAACAGCCTGGAAACACGCGGCGCGAGCGATTTCGAGGGGACATGGCCGAGTCAGACTTTCACCGCCCATCCCAAGCTCGATCCGCTGACGGGCGAGACGTTTGCCTACGGCTACGAAGCAACCGGCCTCGCCAGCAAGCACGTCTATCTTTGCTCGTTCGACCGGGAGGGCCGGATCGGCTGGGAACTGCGCTTCGAGGTCCCTTATTGCTCGATGCTTCACGACATGGCGCTGACCCGCGACTATGTGATCATTCCCGGCGGCGGCACCGTGACGAGTGTCGAGAGACTCGAAAGCGGACGGCCCCATTGGGCGTGGGATCCGGCCAGGCCCTCTTATTACGCAATCATCCCGCGCGGCGGCCGCGCCGACCAGATCCGCTGGTTCGAAGGCGGCGAGCGCTCGATCGTCCACACCGCCAATGCCTGGAACGACGACGACCAGGTGGTGCTGGATGCGCCCATGGCGAGTGGCAATACCTGGCCCTGGTTCGAGGACGTCCACGGCGACGCCTTCTCAATGAACGCCTTCACGATCCGACGCGTCACCTTTGACCTGCACGGCAATAGCCCGGAGCCCAAGGAAGAGGTGTTGTTCGACCGCGACGTGACGAGTTTCACCCGCATCGACGAGCGGCGGCTCGGCCGGCCCAAC
>JAQGLD010000504.1 GCA_028293055.1 Alphaproteobacteria bacterium | reverse complement strand
TCGTTCGCGTCAGCATGTAGCATCCTCCGAAATGCCGCTCACTCAAGATGGCTGGCAATTTCTATACAGATATGCCATCTCTGTTCAGAAGATGCAACACAAGCGGGACGGAGAGCCTGCGGTCGTTTTCGACGTCAGAACCGGTGGCAAAGCCGAGAGAGAGGAGCTCTGAATCCTATGGACGCGACTGGCGAATCGCCCGGAACGATGCGTGCCGTGGCCGACCGCGGCGCCTGCTGCGGCTATCGCGTCTGCCACGATATCTGTCCCGAGGTTTTCAAGCTCGATGACGCGTGACTTGTCTATATCGAGAACGTCATCGTACCTGCGGAGCTAGTCGAGAGCGCCAAGGAAGCGGCGGAATCTTGTCCGCAGCTCGCGCTTCGCGTCGAACCGATCGAAGGATGACGGGCCGCGCTCCAGCGACTGCAATCTCGGCCGCCCCCGACGGCGACTCGCCGCCATCCGGCTCGGCGCGGGCCGCTCTCGCCGGGCTGAGCCTGCCGATGGCGATGCTGACCTTGCCCCTGGTCGTCAACATACCCGAATATTTCGGCAACGCACTCGGGCTAAACCTGGCCGTGGTCGGCACAGTGTTCATGGCGGTGCGCATTTTCGATATCATCCTCGATCCGGCACTCGGCCTGATGATGGACGCCACCGACACGCGCTGGGGTCGCTTCCGTCCCTGGCTGGTCGCTGGGGTGCCGGTCTTCATAGCCGGCACGGCGATGCTGTTCATGGCCCGGGCCGGTGTCGGTCCCCTCTATCTCGTCGCCGGACTGATCCTCGCTTATGCCGGCTGGTCGATCCTGTCTTTGGCCCAGCTGTCGATCGCCGCCGGGCTCGTGCGCGGCTATGCCGCCCGGGCGCGAGTCTATGCCTGGATCCAGGCCGCCTTCCTTGGCGGCATCTGCATTGTCATGCTGTTGCCGCTGCTCATGCGCGGCCAGGGCAACGACCCAGCCGCGGCATTGAGCGCGATGGGCTGGCTGATCATCCTTGTGGTCGTACCGGCCGTCCTGCTGGTGTTGCTGCTGGTCCCAGAACGGTTGGTTGCATCGAACCGGCACGGCCTCGGACTGACAGGCTATATCCGACTGATCGCTCGACCCCCGGTGGCCCGCCTGGTCGCCGCCGACCTCCTGTTCGGGATCGGCTACGGCGTGGCTTCGGCGGTGCTGGTCTTCTTCTTCGTCGCCGCCAAGGGTTTCGACCGCAGCGTGCTCGGAATCCTGCTGATCGCCCAGATGGGCGCCGGTCTGGTCGCGCTGCCGTTGATGGGTGCGCTTGCCGCACGGATCGGAAAGCATGTCGTGCTCGGCCTGTGCGGGCTCGGCGCGCTGATCGTCTGCCCGATCATGTTCCTGGTACCCGAGCGCGGGCTGATCCCGGCCGCGATCGTGATGGCGATCTGGGGCATTTTCTATGGCGGCGTCACTTTCGTGCCGCGCTCGATGATGGCCGATGCTGGCGACGAGATCCGCCTGGAACAAGGGGTCGACCGAACCGGGGTTCTCTACGCCTTGCTGATCAGCAGCTGGAAACTGGGCGGAGCTTTGTCGGTCGGTATCGGCCTGATCGCGCTAGACCTGATTGGCTATGTGCCCAAGCTGGGCGTCGCGAACTCGCACCAGTCGCTGATCGGGCTGCAACTGCTTTTCGCGGGAACGCCCGCGATGTTGGGCCTGCTCGGTGCTTTGTTGTGCTGGCACTATCCGCTGACCCCGGAGCGCTGCGCCGAAATTCGCGCCGCGCTCGATGCGCGCGACGCATCCGTGCTTTCGTCCGCGGACAGGGCGGCGACGCCCATTCCGCTCCAGCCGGCACCGGCGGAATAAGTGTCTATGGGACGACTTCAGGGCAAGGTTGCGTTGATTTCCGGCACCGGCGGCGGCCAGGGCCGAGCGGCGGCGCTTCGTTTCGCGGCCGAAGGGGCTATCGTCGTCGGCTGCGACATCTCCGGAGAGGGACAAAGCGAGACGATCAATCTCGTCCGCGCGGCGGGCGGCACCATGACAGGGCCGAACGAAGGCTTCGATATCGCCACAGGCGCCGGTGCCCAGGCTTGGATCGACGCGGCAATCGCCGATCATGGCCGGATCGACATTCTCTATAACAATGCCTCGGCCGCGAAATTCGCGCCGATCGAGCGAATGACGGACGAGGAGTGGTATTTCACCCTTCGCAACGAGCTCGACATCGTCTTCTTCCCGACCCGCGCTGCCTGGCCCCATCTCACCCGGCCGGGCGGGGTGATCATCAATGTCGGCTCGACCGCGGGCCATGCCGGATCTCCCGGCGCGGGCACGTTGGCGCATAACGCGACCAAGGGCGCAGTGATCGCGATGACGCGGCAGCTCGCGCTCGAGGGCGCCCCGCTCGGGATTCGCGCGGTGAGCCTCAGCCCAGGCTTCATTCGCACGCCCGGGACTGCGCCCTTTCTCGAAAATCCCGACATCCGGGCCAGGCTGGTCGCGCGCATTCCGCTCGGCCGCCCGGGCGAGCCGGAGGAAATCGTCGCCGCGGCCCTGTTCATCGCCTCCGACGAGGCGTCGTTCCTGACCGGCACCGATATATTGGTCGACGGCGGATCACTGGCAATCTGAGCAGAGGCCGGAATCGTCCGGCAAGGAAGAGGATCAACAGATGGATATTGTCGGCATCGGCTATCTGGGCTTCGAATGTACGAAGCTGCCCGAATGGCAGGATTACGGCCCCGATGTCATGGCCTTCGCCCGGGTCACGCCCCCGGACGGCGACTCCGATTCGCTCTATTTCAAGATGGACGAGCGCCGCTACCGATTCGCTTTCCATCCCGGCGAGATCGATCGCTTGTCCTATGTCGGTTGGGAAGCGCGGGGCCGGCTGGAGTTC
>JAQGLD010000458.1 GCA_028293055.1 Alphaproteobacteria bacterium | reverse complement strand
TGTCGACCATCGCCTGGGCAGCCGCCGCGGTGTTGACCTGACCGGTCGCCGCCACGGTGATCACCGAACCGCCGAGGTCGAGACCGAGATTGGAAACGCTGAGCGAATCCGGATCCCAGGTCGTCGTTCCCGTATTGCTGTCCTGGAGCGACTGCAGCGCCGAGACGCCGCCGCCGCTGGCCTTCAGCAGGTTCGTTCCGTTGAATTCGGAAGCGTTCACGACCGTCGTGATCTGGTCGCGAAGAGCGACGAAATCCTGATTGATCGAGTCACGGCTCGCCGAATCGACGCCCGCATCGGATGCCTCGTAAGCCTTCGCCTTCATCTGATTGACGATGTCGGAGATCTGCTCGGCACCCGCCGTTGCCACATCGACGACGCTCTTGGCGCGATTCAGCGAAGAGCTGACGGCCTTGAGCCCGCCCATGTCGCCCCGAAGCTTCTGGGCGATGGCGTAGGAAGCGGAATCGTCCTTCGTCGAAGCGACATTCAGGCCGGTGTTGATGCGGCTCTGAGTGGTGGCGAGGCCCTTGGTGGTCTCGGACAGGCTCTGAAGAGCTGCCATCGCGCCGACGTTGGTGTTGACTGAGAAACCCATGATAAATTCCTTCTGGAATGGGAGCCGCTTCTTGCAGCTCAGACCGGGGACGCCGGCCCAGCGACTGACTGCTCTTATGCAGTCTGCAAGTTCATTATAGGAGAAGCGGCGGTTGGACCGTTATGGACGAGGAATATTCGAGGTTAACGGCCGGTTTACTATGAATGGCGCTGGTAAAGGTCCGGATCCCCGTCCCGCGCTCATGCGGAAAGGGGATCCGGACAGGTTCGTCAGAACGGGAAAAGCGCGTCGTATATCTGCTGTCCCCAGCGCGCCTGCTGGGCGTCGGTGAGCTGGCCGCGGCCGCCATAGCTGACTCGAGCCTCGGCGATCTGGGTGTGCTGGATGCTGTTGTCGCGGGCGATGTCCTCGGGCCGGATCATGCCCGAGACGACGAGCTCGCGGAGCTCGAAATTGACCCTTACCTCCTGGCGCCCGCGGATGACGAGATTGCCGTTCGGAAGCACCTGGGTGACGGTCGCGGCCATCGTCATATTGATGGTCTCGCTGCGCGTCGTGTTGCCTGCTCCGGTGTTGGTAGACTTGGAGTTGACATCGACTAGCTTGGCCGGATCGACCGGGCCCGGAAGTACCTTGGCCAGCGGATTCTGCAGGCCGAGAAGCCCCGCAATGCCGCCGCTCTCGCCGCCCTCGCGGGTGCGCGACGTGGTGTTGTCAACCGAGGCACGGTCCTGCATGTTGATCTTGATCGTCAGGATATCGCCGACCCGCGAAGCGCGCTGGTCGCGAAAGAATGAGCCGGCGCCGACCCGAAACAGCGAGGCGCTCTGCTGCGCCGGTTGCTGCTCCGCTGTCCCCCCTGCGAAGTTGGTATGCGGGCCGCCCCGGATGGCGAGCGACTGCTCGGTCTCGGGCGACACGACGGCATCGGCCGGAGTCAGTTTGGGGGCCTTGCCGACGCTGGCGAGACGCCCGGCGACGCCGCAACCGGAAAGCAGGGCAGGAAGCAGCAGGATACAGATCGATTTCTTCATGGATTTTCTCCCTCGAACGCGCTCAGGGCGCGGCAATGCGGACGATCCCCGGCGCGTCGACGACGGCATCGAGGGTACGGTTGGTGGCAAGATTGACGACACGGACGGACTCGCCCCTGGCGCCGCTGGCCAGGGCCTTGCCCTGGGCGGTAATGGAGAGCGCGCCGCTGCGCACCGCGATGGTCACCGGCTCGCCGCGATGGACCCACTGCGGTCGGATGAGATCGAACGAGCGTACCGTCGTCCCTTCCTGGAGCGATCGGACCGCTTCCTTGCCTGCCGCCTGGTCGGGGCTGAGCGCGCTGCGCCCCTCCCCCGCCGGCCGCGAGGCGAGCACGAAATCGGCGGCGGAGACGATGTCGCCTTTTTCGACGTTGCGGGCGAGCACGGGCAAGTCCGCATTCGCTGCCGGCGGCGGCGCCTGGGCGAAAGCGGCCGAAGCGGAGCAGCAGCCCGCCAGAAGGAGCAGGGCGCGCATGATTACCTCAGCTGGCTGGTAGTGGAGAGCATTTCGTCGGCGGCCTTCACCACGCGGCTGTTCATCTCATAGGCACGCTGGGCGGTGATCAGGGCGGTGATTTCCGACACCGGATTGACGTTCGATGCCTCGAGGAAGCCCTGCGCGACCGTGCCGAAACCAGGCTCGCCAGGTGCGGCGACATTGGGCTGGCCGGAAGCGGCGGTTTCCTTGAACAGATTGTCGCCCATGGCCTCGAGGCCGGCCTCGTTGACGAAATTGGCGAGCTGGATCTGCCCCACGGTTGAAAGCGCCGGGGTGTTGGCGAGCTTGACCTGGACTTCGCCGGTCTTGGAGACGACCACGTCGATCGCGCCCGCCGGAACGGTGATGCCAGGCTGCACGGCATAGCCGTCATTGGTGACGAGCTCGCCCTGGTCCGAAACCTGGAACGAACCGGCGCGGGTGTAGCCGATGTCGCCGCTCGGCAGCGTCACCTGGAAATAGCCCTGACCCTGGACGGCCAGGTCATATTTGTTGTCGGTCTTGGTGAGCGCGCCCTGCTCGGCGATCCGGTAGACTCCGCCGGTCTTCACGCCGGCGCCGATCTGGATGCCCGCTGGGGTACGCGACTCGCCGCCGCCGGCGGCCGCGCCCGGCCTTGCGACCTGCTGGTAGAGCAGGTCCTGAAACTCGGCACGCTGCCGCTTGAACGCGGTCGTGTTCATGTTGGCGATGTTGTTCGAGATGACATCCACATTGGTCTGCTGCGCGAGCATTCCGGTGGCGGCGATGGAAAGTGAACGCATGGTCTAGCCTTTCGGAGGAAAGATGAAAATCAACTGGCCTTGCCGAGCCGTTCGATGGCGCGCTGGCGCATCTGAGCGAGGCTGTCGGCCATCTTCACGCTGGTTTCGTAGGATCGCATGATGTCCACCATCTGGGTGGTCTCGACGATCGGCTGCACGTTGGAGGCTTCGACTCCGCCGGCCTTGAAGGACGTGTTCGCGGCGGCGAGGAGCGTGCCGCTCTTGCCGGTGACGAAGCCGTCGCCTTCCGGAGAGACGCTGGCTTCGTCGGCGAAGGTCGTCACGGTCAGCCGGCCGAGCGGGCCCTGCGGTCCATTGATCGTGCCGTCGTTCGCGATGGTCAGGCCGACCATCTGGTCCGGTGGAATGTTGATCGGCCGGCCGCCCTCGCCGAGGATGCGCTGGCCGCCGGACGTGGCGAGGTCGCCGGACTGGAGAACCTTGAGGAAACCCGCGCGCGTATAAGCCGTGCTTCCATCGGGCATTTCCACCGAGAGATAGCCGGGACCGTCGATCATGACGTCGAGCGGATTGCCGGTCGACTGGAATGCGCCCTGGCTGGTGTCGTGGATCGCGCCGTAATCGAGCACGAAGGACGTGTTCTTCGCCTCCTGGAGCGGTGCTCCGGTGGTCTGCTCGACATATTCGTGGAAGAGCGCCTGCTCGCGCTTGAACCCGACCGTATTCGCATTCGCCATGTTGTTCGCGACGATGTCGAGCTTGCGGCGGAGGGCCTGCTCCTGGCTCAGCAGCACATAGGAAGAAACGTCCATCGGCTTTCCTGCACAAAATCGCGCTAGGCAGAAATTGCCGGGCGCTCATCCTATAATAGACACAATTGCGCCGGGAGGTTCGAAGTGGCCGAAGAAGTGGACGGATTGGACGAAGACGAAGGAGCGAAGGCTCCCGCGTCGGTCAAACCGAAGAAGAAGAAGATGGTGATCATCGCCGCGGCGGCCGCTTTGCTGCTCGGCGTCGGCGGGGGCGGCGGCTATTATATGATGCATCGCGGCAAGAGCGCGACGGCCCCTGCGGCCGAAGCCAGCGCGAGCGGCGAGGAGGGCAAGCCGATCTATGTCGACGTGCCGCCGATGGTGGTCAACCTGCGAAGCAATGACGGCCAGCAGCGCTTCCTCAAGCTGCATTTCGTGCTGGTCCCGGCCGAGGGGGTGACCGAGGAGCAGGTGCGCGATCGCCTTCCGCTCATCCTCGATTCCTTCCAGCCCTTCCTGCGCGAGCTGCGGCCGGAGGACCTTTCCGGCTCCGCCGCCGTGTTCCGCCTCAAGGAAGAGATGCTGGTCCGCGCCGGCGAGTCGTTCGGCCGCGGCCGAATTCGCGACATCCTTATTCAGGACCTGATCCAGCAATGACGGACGAAGCCCACAACCTCGACCCGGCAGTCGCTACCGAAGCTTCGGCGGAAGACCAGGCAGCGATCGACGAGGCCCTCGAAGCCGTCCGCGACGCCGGCGGCGATACGAAGGTCGACGAAGCTCCCGCGGCCGGAGCGGGCGCGGACGGATTCGACGATCTCGTCCTTCCCGACCCGCCGCTGGTCGGCGACGGCTCGGAACTGTTCAATCAGGCCGACATCGACGCCCTATTCGGCCAGGATTCCGCGGTCGGGCCGCAGCGCAAGAGCGGCCTGCGCGCAGTCATCGAATCCAACATAGTCAGCCATGAAAAGCTGCCCATGCTCGAAGTCGTCTGCGACCGCATGGTGCGGACCTTCGCGACTGCGATGCGCAATCTGACCTCGGACGCGATCGACGTCAGCTTCGAGGATCTGAGTTCGATCCGCTTCGGCGAGTTTACCAACCGGATAGCCCTGCCGGCGATGATCGGAGTCTTCCATGTCGACGAGTGGGAGAATTACGGCCTGATCACGATCGAATCGAGCCTGATCTACGCCATCGTCGACACCTTGCTCGGTGGCCGCCGCGGCGGCGAACCGATGCGCATCGAAGGCCGCGGCTTCACCACGATCGAGACCAATCTGGTCGCCAAGATGGCGCAGGTCGCGCTGTCGGAAATGGCCAAGGCGTTCGAACCCATCGCCCAGATCGGAATGGAGCTCGAACGGATCGAGACCAGCCCGCGTTTCGCCGCCATCGCGACTCCGAGCAATGTCGCCGCGGTCGCGACCTTCCGGGTCGACATGGACGGCCGCGGTGGGAAATTCAGCATATTGCTGCCTTATGCCCTGCTCGAGCCGGTGCGCGACAAGTTGATCCAGCGCTTCATGGGCGAGAAGCTGGGCGGCGACGGTGTGTGGGAAACCCACATGGCCGCCGAGATGCGCAAGACTGAAGTCTCGCTCGATGTGGTGCTCGGGATCAAGCAGCTGCCGCTTCGCGAGGTGGTCAAGCTCGCCGTCGGACAGACGATCATCCTCGGCACCGGAGCCGACGACCCGCTCGAGCTCCATTGTGGCGGAGTGCCGCTCGGACGGGCCCAGATCGGCCAGCGCTCGAGCAACATCGCCGTCCAGGTGATGACCCAGATCTCAAAGGGAATGCCGAAATGACCTTCTCAGTCTTCACCAATTTCCTCGTGATGATGCTGTGCATCGCCGTACTGGTCCAGAGCGTGCGGATGATGCGAAGCCTAAAGGCCGTGAAGGATGGCGGGCTTCGCGACACCGTCGCAGCGCTCGACAACGCGACCCGCGAGGCGCGGGCGGTGCTCAGCGAGCTCAAGAAGACGCTGCAGACCGACTGCGCGAGCAATGCCCGAACGGTCATCGACGGCGGCAAGATTCTCGAGGAGCTGACCATGATGATCGGGATCGGCAATTCGGTCGCCGAACGAATCCTCGAAGCCAGCGGCAAGGCGAGCAAGGCACCGGCCAAGCCGGCCTCGCGCGCCGCCGCCAAGAAAGCCGCCTGATGTCGACCAAGCCTTCGCTTCTCACCCTTCTCGCCGGTGCAGCGGCGCTCGCCGCAATCGGTCATGGCGCCGCCATTTCCGCGGCCGCGCAAGCTCCCGAGACTCGCCTCGGCGCCTCGATCCAGCAGAGCGTTGCCGACCGCGATCGCGCCGCCGCGCGGCGCCAGCGCCAGCTCGACCTGCGCGAGCAAGCGGCCCGGGCCACCGAGACCCGCCTGCAGTCGGCAGCTCCGGCCGGGGACCCGGGCGCCCAGCCTCAGCAGCAACCCGGCGGTGCCGCGGCTGCGGGTGCCGCGCCGGCCGATGCCGGAGAGCAGTTCGACAATCTCGCGCGAATCTACCAGTCGATGAAGCCGGCCAAGGCGGCCATAGTATTCGAGCAGCTCGCGATGGACGTGCAGATGCAGGTCGCCAAGCGCATGCGCGATCGATCGACCGCGATGATCATGGCGGCAATGACTCCGAACGGCGCCGCATCGCTGAGCATGGCGCTCGCCCGCAAGCATCCGGTGGTGCGCCGGGCGCTTCCGGCAGGCGGGGGCGCGAAGGCCGCGCGCTGAGCGCGGATCCTTAGCCAATCAGGAAATACAGAAAAGTGCGGGCCGCGCTACTCGTCCGCCTTGCGCTGGAGGGGCCTACCGCCGGCTAGCAGCTGGAATGCGGGCCTTTCAGCCTGTGCGAAGACGATTGTCGCCTCCCCGGCTGCGCATGGGACCCCATGTGCCGCCGGGCTCAAGCCTGGGCGGCGGAAACCTGGATGACGAGGACGTCCGCAATTTCCGGATGCGCGTGCTGGAGCGCAGCCCGCATCTTCTGCTTGAGGATTTCGGCGTTCACCGGGGCCATGCCCGAAGCATAGATTTGCGAGAAATCGGTCGCTGCGCCGAGCGCGAGGGAGCGCAGCTCGGGCAGTCGCTGGCCGAGCGCATCGGCACTGGCAGCATCCACCGTATTGACCATGAAGCGCACTCGCAACGTTCCGTCGAGCCGCCCGGAGTCGACGATCGGCACATTGAGCTCGTCGAGCGGAACGAGATGGAGCTCGGCCGGCGGCGAGGACGAACTGGCCATGGCCGAAGCCGAGAGGATTCCGCCTGCAGCAATTGCAAGAATAGCGGCACTCGCGATCTGCATACGCTTCCGCAATTCATGTCTCCGGGAAAGCTGGGTCACTTCATCCTATAATAGGATCAAAGCTTGAGAGTAGGTTAAATGAGCCGAGATCAGAGGCCCGCGAAGGTAAAAGTCTATTCGGGAGCGGGTGCCCAGCCTGGCGCGGCCGTCGCAGCCGCTGGGCGGCGGAGCCGTGCCATTCAGCCGGGCGTTGCGACCGGCGGGGCGGCCATCGCGGCCGGAGCGCAGAGCGCGGCAACCGAGAGTGGCGGAATGCCTTGGCTCATCGCCTTGTTGTTCGTGCTTGGCTGCGCCATCGGCGGCGGCTTGTTCACCTTCCTGCTGCAGCTCTGACGCGGTGAAGAAGTTCCTGCTCGCGTCGGCGGCGATGTTCGCCACCGCCTCCGCCTCGCCCGCGGCAGAAACGACCGCGCCGGATTCGATCTCGCCGCCAGGCGACGCGATCGCCCCTGGCCAGGAGCCCACGGCGCCGCGCTTTCCCGGTTTCGGAGCAAACCTGGCCAACGGGCCGCAAGTCAATTCTCCGGCTGCGTGGGAGATCGTTCCGAGCTCCGTCTCCTGGACGAAGCTCGCAAATTCGACCCCTGAGACGCGCCAGCAGGCGCGATGGGATTATGCGCGCAGCCTGATCGGATCGCATATGGCCGGGGAAGCCCTGGGCGTGCTCGACGTGATGCTTTCCGACGATCCGAACATCGCCCTGGTCGCAGCTTATGGGCTGGCCCGGGGTGTGACCCTCGAAATGCTCGGCCGCTCGGACGAAGCTCTTGGCGCCCTTTCCCTGCCCGCGCTCAACGGCAATGCCGAAGCCTGCGCCTGGCGGCTGCGCGCACTCGGCGATGCGCACCGCCCCGCGGAAGCACTTGGCCAGATCGGCTGCGCCCTACCCGCCATGCGCGCCCGCCACGGCGCCGACCTCCAGCCGTTCGTCCTGTCGGCCGCCGATTCCGCGCTCGCCGCGGGACGCCCCGAGCTGGCCATGCGCTGGCTCACTGGGGTCCCCGATTCCAACCCCGGGGCCAATCTGCTTCGAGGCCGCGCCCTGTCGGCCCTGGGCAGAGTCGCCGAGGGCCGCCTTCGCTTCGCCCAGGCCGGGCAGAACGGAAATCCGGAACAGAAGGTGGATGCGCGCCTGAGCGCGATCGAAGCCGGCGCGATGCACGGCGGAGTGCCGGCAAAGGCCGCGCTAAAGCGGCTAGACTCGATAAGCTACACTTGGCGCGGAGGCGCCATCGAGGAACGGACCCTCAAGCTTAGCTATGCGCTGGCCACGAGGACCCACGATCTGCGCGGCTCGCTCGCCGCCGGCGCGGGCCTTTTCCGCTACTTCCGGCTCGACACCGACGATCAGGCGATGCTCTCGGGCCTTCAGGCCTCCCTGCTGACGGCATTGTCCCCGAACAGCGGTCTTCCGATCGATCAGGCGGCGGGAATCTATTGGGACTTTCGTGATCTGACTCCGGCCGGCTCCGCAGGGGACTATCTGGTCAGCCAGCTCGGCCAGCGCCTGGAAGCTGCCGGCCTGTACGGTCGCGCCGCCGAGCTGCTCGAGCACCAATTGCTGACCCGCACGACCGACATTGCCCAGGGCCCGCTCTCGACCCGGGTAGCGACCCTCCACATCCTCGCCGGACAGCCTGCGCGCGCGATCGATGTGTTGCGCAAGACCGACAATGTCCCCTACCCCGCTGACATGCTCGCCGCCC
>JAQGLD010000443.1 GCA_028293055.1 Alphaproteobacteria bacterium | reverse complement strand
CCGGGATCGGCGACCGATTCCTCGGCCATGTCGAGCGCTGCCGGGTGCTGCTCCATCTCGTCGACGCGAACAACGAGGATGTCGGCGAGGCCTATCGCACCGTCCGCGACGAGCTCGACAATTACGGTGCCGGCCTCTCCGAAAAGCCCGAGGTGATCGCGCTCAACAAGTCGGACACGCTCGACGACGAGATGCTGAATGCCCTGGCCGCCGAGCTCGAGACGGAGGCCGGGGTCAAGTGCTTCCGGCTGTCGGGCGCCACCGGCGATGGCAGCGAGGCCGTGCTGGACGCGCTGATGGGCCATATCGACGCCGAAAAGGCGCCCGAGCAGGACGAGGAAGAAATGTGGTCGCCGCTTTGAAGATTCTCCCCCTCCCCTTACCGGGAAGGATCTAAAATGCGCCGCCGCTCGAAGAAAATCCGCACCCTCGCGGTCACGGGCGGCACCGGCTTCGTCGGGTCGCATCTGTTGCGCGCCGCGCTCGCCGCGGGCTATGATGTCCGCGCGCTGACCCGCGGCTGGAAGCCGCCGGAGGACGAGATCGCCTGGGTCGACGGCGCGCTCGATCGGCCCGAGACTTTGGTCAAGCTCGCCACCGGCGTCGATGCGGTGATCCATGTCGCCGGGATGATCAATGCCCCCGATCGGGCCGGATTCGAGGCGGTCAATGTCGGCGGCACCGCCAACATGATCGACGCGGCGCGCAAGGCCGGCGTCCGCCGCTTCATCCATGTCTCCTCGCTCTCGGCCCGCGAGCCGGACCTGTCCGATTATGGCTGGTCGAAGATGAAGTCGGAGCGGCTGGTCGCAGCCTCTGGGCTCGACTGGACGATCGTGCGGCCGCCGGCGATCTACGGCCCGGGCGACCGAGAGACTCTAGAATTGTTCAAGATGGCGCGGCGGGGGATCGTCGCGCTGCCGCCGGGCGGCCGCTTCTCCGTCCTCCATGTCGAGGATCTTTGCAGGCTGGTCCTCGCCCTGCTCGACGAGCCCGACACCTGGTCGGAGATCTATGAGCCGGACGACGCCCGCGAGGGCGGCTGGGAGCATCGCCACTTCGCCCGCACCCTCGGCCGGGTCTACGGCCGGCGCGCGGCCACCGTCGCGGTGCCGAAGCCGGCACTCTATGTCGCCTCGCGTCTCGCCCGTCTGTTCCGGCGCAGCAAGGCCAAGCTCACGCCCGACCGGGTCCGCTATTTCTGCCATCCCGACTGGGTCGCGGCACCGGACCGCCGTCCGCCCGAGCGGATCTGGACCCCGCAGGTGCGCACCGCAAGCGGGCTCAAGCAGACCGCCGACTGGTACCGCCGCGAGGGCTGGCTTCGGTAAACTGAAATGCCTCCCCTGGATTTTAGGGGGGAAATCTCAGAATCGCGCTCCGACGAACTCGACCAGGAAGGCGAGGAAGCTGGCAGTGAGGCCGGCGAGGAAGATACGGTAGGCATAGCCGAGCAGCCGGTATTTCTTGCGCTGCAGGACGGTGCCGTTCTGGTAGAGATCGCGAAGCATCGCCGCATAGATGTCTTCGTCGCTGTGCAGGCTGGCCGACAAGCGGCGGATGAACTCGGCTTCGTCGAGCTGGGTGAAGGCGCCGAAGAACAGGAGATTGTCGGTGCCGAGGCCGCGATAGCGGATCGCCGGGATGATCGCGAGCACCGCGAACACCGCAGCGAAGAAAGCGCTAGCGCCGAGGATAAGCAAGGGCACGGGCGCGTTGCCACCGCGCGCCTGGCCGATCGTGATCGTGAAGATGACGAAAGTCGCGCCCATCAGGATGCTCGCCTTCTGGTCGGCCATCGCCGAAAGCTGGAGGTGCCCCTGCTGGACGGTGCGGACGAGGTGGATGGCGTTCGGCGAATAATCCGCGTCCGGCTCGGTTTCCGCCATAATCTCCCCTCCAGGCCTGGTTCGGACACTGCCTCAGCCTCGGCAGCTTGCCAAGCCTGCGCCATACGGGGGTCCCCATTCCGGCCCAATTCGCTTGGCAGGGAGGGAGCGGAGACATAAAGGGCCACAATGACCGACAGAGAAGAGACGTTCGCCAAGGTTGCGCAGCTGATCGCACCGTTCAACAAGAAGGGCATCGCGCTGACCGACGCCACCAGCTTCGCCGGCGATCTCGAATGGGACAGCCTGATCGTGATGGACTTCGTCGCCTCGGTCGAGGACGAGTTCGACATATTGATCACGATGAACATGCAGGCGGAGATCGAGACCCTCGGCCAGCTCGTCGATGCGGTCGAGGACCTCAGGAACGAAGGATGACGGAAGCGCTCCTCAATCCGATGGACCCGGCCGACGATCCCCTGCCCGACACTATCCCAGGCCAGGACCTGTTCTCCAAGTTCGACGCCCTGATCGCCGAGCGCGAGGCCCTGCTCGACAGCGGGGTACGCGATCCGTTCGGGCTGGTGATGGAGAAGGTGCTCTCCCCCACCCTGGCGATCGTCAAGGGCAAGGAGACCATCCTGCTCGGCACCTACAATTATATGGGCATGACCTTCGATCCCGACGTGATCGACGCCGGCAAGAGGGCGCTCGACGAGTTCGGTTCGGGCACGACCGGAAGCCGGGTGCTCAACGGCACCTATCAGGGCCATCGCGAGTGCGAGGATGCGCTCAAGGATTTCTACGGCACCGAGCATGCCATGGTCTTCTCGACCGGCTACCAGGCCAATCTCGGGCTGATGTCGACCATCGCCGGCAAGGAGGATTATATCATCCTCGATGCGGACAGCCACGCCAGCATCTATGACGGCTGTGCGCTCGGCAACGCCCAGATCGTCCGTTTTCGCCACAACAGCGTCGAGGATCTCGACCGCCGACTCGGCCGCCTTCCAGCCGAGGGCGGACGGCTGGTCGTGCTCGAAGGCGTCTATTCGATGCTCGGTGACATCGCGCCGCTCGCAGAGATGGTGAAGGTGGCCAAAAAGCATAAAGCGATGGTCGTCGTCGACGAGGCCCATGGCATGGGTTTCTTCGGCGCCAACGGCCGCGGCGTGTTCGAGGAAGCCGGGGTCGAGGACCAGGTCGACTTCGTCGTCGGCACCTTCTCCAAGTCGGTCGGCACGGTCGGCGGCTTCATCGTCTCGAACCACCCCAAGTTCGAAGTACTCCGCCTGGTCTGCAGGCCCTATGTGTTCACCGCATCTTTGCCGCCCTCGGTGGTCGCCACTGCCGCAACCTCGATCCGCAAGCTCAAATATGCCGGCAACAAGCGCGCCCATCTCTGGGAAAACAGCAAGCGGCTGCATCTCGGCCTGCGCGAGCTCGGCTTCGAGCTTGCCACTCCGACCGCGCAGTCCGCGATCATCGCGGTGCTGCTGCCCGACCAGGACACGACCGTGCGGATGTGGCAGGCCCTGCTCGAGCTGGGAGTCTATGTGAACATGGCGCGGCCGCCGGCAACCCCGGCAGGCATGTATCTGCTGCGCTGCTCGCTCTGCGCGGATCACAGCAGCGAGCAGGTCGGCGAGATCATCGCCAAGTTCGAGGCCGCCGGCCGTGCCATGGGGGTTATTTCCTAGAATTTGCCTGCCTTCCAGGGAGGGCACGATTTCCCTTCGTTCCCCCTCACTGCAAGGGAGGGGTTAGGGGTGGGTACGCGCGGAGCGCGCCTCTGCTATCATGCGGCGATGAAGCGCATTCCGACGCGTCTCACAGCCTATGCCCGTCATTTGCGGCGTGAGGCCACACCGCAGGAGCGGACGATGTGGCGGATCCTGTCTCGCTATCGTCCCAAATTCACCCGTCAATTGACCGTTCCGCCCTATATTCTCGACCTCGCATGCCGCGAGGCGAAGCTCGCTGTCGAGATCGATGGAAGTCAGCACATCGATTCCGAAGCTGATGTTCAGCGATCCCGCTTTCTCGAATCCGAAGGCTGGACGATCCTTCGCTTCTGGAACAGCCAGGTGAACGACAATCCTGACGGCGTCGCAGAGGCGATACTTCAGAAACTCGCCGAGTGCCTCGGCGATACCCACCCCCAGCCCCCTCCCTTCCAGGGATGAGAGACCAAGGCGACGGCATTTCTAGCAGCCCGAAGCCCTGCGACCAGCCGCACCGCACCAAAGGCAAGGCGAAGCGTGGGCGTGGAACTTCTCTGCGGGTTTCAACTTCACCGCGATTCCACTAGATTCCGCCGATGGCAGGTGTGGAAACGGGCGCGTCCGAGCGTCCCTCGGGGACCTGGCGCGGGGCTTTGGCGAGTGCGGGCGCCTTGCTGGCGACCCTGTTGCTCGTCAGCCTGCTGTTCATGGTCAACGGATCGAACGCGGCGCGCGACGCGGCGCTCGAATCGGAGCGGCACAGCTACGACGTCATGCTGCTCAGCCGCACGGTCGACGGCAGCGTCGCGCGCGCCGAAGCTGCGCTCGGCCGCTATGTGCTGGACGAGCAGCAGCAGACTGGCACGGTCTATTACAATGAATGGCTGCTCGCCGGACAGCAGATCGCCGCCCTCGAGCGGCTGGTTCGCGATAATCCGCAGCAATATGCCCGGGTCGCCGAGGCGAAACGCCTGCTCGCCAGGCGCGGCGAGGAGCTCGCCAAGGCGGCGGCGGCCTCGGGGGCCGGCAAGGGCAGCGGTGGAATTCCGCTCTTCTTCCAGGCCGGCAAATCGCCGATACTCTCGCGCCTGCGCTCCAAGCTCGCGGAGATCGGCGCCTCGGAGCGCTCCGACCTGATCGACCGGATGGCCGCGACCCGGCGTTCGAGCGACCGCGCCGATGGGTTGACCGGCTGGTTCGGCTGGCTCGCGGCCCTGATCGGGCTCGGAGCGATCGGCCTTGGAATCGCAGCCTTTCGGGCGATGGACGAACGGCTCCAGGCGCTTCGCGACGCCGACAGCGAGGCGGTCCGCGCCGCCCGGCTCGAGGAAGCGGTCGCCGAACGCACGAGCGAGCTGCGCGAAGCCAACGCCCAGCTCAAGGCCGAGGCGATGGAGCGCGCCTCCGCCGAAGCCCAGCTCCGCCAGGTCCAGAAGATGGAAGCGGTCGGCCAGCTCACCGGCGGGATCGCGCATGATTTCAACAATATGCTTGCGGTGGTCGTCGGCGGGATCGATCTCGCCCGCCGCCGCCTCGCGGGCAATCGCCGGGAGGTCGAGTTCCATCTCGACAATGCGCTCGAGGGCGCCACCCGCGCCGCCGCACTGACCCGCCGCCTGCTCGCTTTCGCGCGTTCGGAGCCTCTGCTGCCGGTGCCGGTGACTCCCGCCGAGCTGATCGAAGGCATGCTCGACCTGGTCGATCGCGCAATCGGCGAGCGGATCACCGTGCGGACCCGCTTCCCGGACACACGCTGGCAGGTCGAGGTCGACACCAACCAGCTCGAAAATGCGATCCTCAACATGGCGGTCAATGCGCGCGATGCGATGGACGGGCAGGGCCAGCTCGCGGTCAGCATCGAGAATGTCGCGCTCGCCGCCGGCCAGATCGGCCTCCTGCCGGCAGGGGACTATGTCCGGATCAGCGTTTCGGACACCGGCGAGGGAATCCCGCCGGAGCTGCTCGACCGCGTGTTCGAACCCTTCTTCACGACCAAGCCGGTCGGCAAGGGCACCGGCCTCGGCCTCAGCCAGATTTTCGCCTTCGCGCGCCAGTCGCGGGGCGACGTCAGCATCGAATCGACCGTCGGGCTGGGCACGACCGTCTCCATCTTCCTGCCGCGTTCGAGCGAGGTCGCCCAAGCCCCGTCCCAGCCGCGCAACAGCGCCCCAATCCGCTCAGGGGAGACGCCGCACCGTCGCCACAATGTCCGGGTGCTGGTGGTCGAGGACGATCCCAGGGTCAGCCGCTCGACCGTCGCTGCGCTCGAGGAGCTCGGCTACCGGCCGATCCCGAGCTCGAGCGGCAAGGAGGCGCTGGAGATACTGGAGCGGGAGGACGGGATCGACCTGATCATCACCGACGTGATGATGCCGGAAATGACCGGGCCTGAGCTCATCCACAATGCGACCGTGCGCTACCCCTGGATCGCGGTGCTGTTCGTCACCGGTTATGTCGGCGAGACCGGCGATGCGGACGAGCTTTCGGGGCATGCCATCCTGCGCAAGCCGTTCACCGTCGCCATGCTCGCCGATGCCGTGGCCGCCGCGCTCGACCGCCGCGCTACCGAATTGCACCCCGCTTCAGCAGCCTAGGCAACAGGGTCAGCGCCGCAAGCAGCGGCCAGCGCCGCTGCCACGGCTTGAGCACGATCGTGGTGCCGGCATGGCGATTGATCTTCCACACCAGATAATCGGCGCCGCCGGCGAAGGTCGCGCTCGCCTTGGCCAGCCGGGCGATCGTGAGCAGCTTGCCGGCGCGCCGCCGGCTCGACCAAAGGCGCTCGGCGCGGCGCCGCTCGCCCTCCTCGGCCGGCAGGCTGAGATCGACTCCCGCAGCGGCGAGGGCCGGCGCGCTGAACCTGCAATAGCGTTCGGGATCGGATTCGACGACCGAGGCCGACCTTTCCTTGCGCTCGCTCCTCAGCTCCGCCGAATAGGTGAGGGCAAAGGCGCAGCGCCACAGACCGAGCGGGTCGGTCCCCACGAAGAGCGGCCGCGCGGCGCCGAGCAAAGTGGGCGCGGCGCGCGACACCGCCGCGACGGCGGCGGCGCCAGCCTCGGGATCCGCCTGCCAGACGAGGCGCGAGGGCTGGGCGAAGCGCGCCCAGACCGAGACGGAGAGGCTTTCCGGACCATTGAGGCGGAGGAAATCGGCTTCGCTCAGCACCGCATATTTGGCGGCAAGGCCCTCATGCTCGATCGGGAAGACATTGGGCGGGATCAGTCGGTTGGCGGACGCCAGCCAGCGACGGGAATAAGCCGCGCGATAGTCGGACACGATCAGATAGAAGTCGAGCATCAGCCCGTCGAGCTGCTGCTCGCGCAGGCAGGAGCCGTAGAACAGGATCGCTCGGGCCGCTTCAGGGTAAAGCGCTGCGATCGCCTCCGCCACGGCGGAGACTCGCGGATCTACAGGCTCTGCAAGCTCTTCGGCGACAAGGGTGGATAAACTGGCCATTGCGCCCTCTATAAGGCGAGACTGGGCTGGAGGCAGACATGATCGACATCAGGCCGGGCGATCTCGACGATCCGCGGGTGCTGGAGCTGCTTGGTGTCCATCTCGCGCTGGCCCGGGCAGTGTCCCCGCCAGAGAGCACCCACGCGCTCGACATCGCCGGGCTGCGCGGACCGGCCATCCTTTTCTGGTCGGGGTGGGAAAGCGAGGCGCTGGTCGCGGTCGGAGCGCTCGCCGAGCTCGATCCGGGCCATGGCGAGGTCAAGTCGATGCATGTTGCCGCGGCGGCGCGCGGTCGCGGAGTAGGCGGCGCAATGCTTCGCCACATCATCGCTGCGGCGCGGGCGAGCGGCCGCACGAGGCTTAGCCTCGAGACCGGAGCGATGGACTATTTCGCGCCGGCGCGGGCCCTGTACCGCCGCCACGGCTTCCACGACTGCGGCCCGTTCGGACGGTACGGGCCCGACCCGAACAGCGTGTTCATGACCATGACGCTGTAGATATCCCAGAAACCCAGGAGATCTCTAGGCCGCAAGCCTCAGGAACGACATCGGCGCGGTCGACTTGAGCACGACCGGGCGGTCACGACGAATCTCGAACAGC
>JAQGLD010000412.1 GCA_028293055.1 Alphaproteobacteria bacterium | reverse complement strand
GCGATCGCGTCGGAGCCGTAGATCGCAGAGGCGCCATCGGCGACGACCTCGACCCGCGCAAGCGCGATCGCCGGGAGGACCGACGGATCGGTATATTGCCCTTGGGTCCCCTGTGGCGGGAAGCGCTTGCCGTCATAGAGCAACAGGGTGGCGTTGGTGCCGATCCCGCGCAGGTTGATTCCGGCGCCCCGGGTGGCATTGGCGGCGCCATTCTGCGCGCTGCCGCCCTGGCGGTTGGCACCGAGCGAGACGACCTGTGGCACACGCCGCAGCAGATCATTGGTCGAGACGACCGGAGTCTCGGCGATCCTTTCCTGGTCGACCGAGATCACATTCGAGCCGACCGGCGCGATCCCGCGAATCCGGCTGCCGGTGACGACGATGGCGGTGTCCTCGGCGGCTCCGCTGTCCGCGGCGCTCCGGGCGGCCGCAGCCGGGGCGGGGTCGCTGGTGTCGGGAGTCGCCGGCTGCGGCGTCTGGGCCAAGGCCGGCGTGGCGATGGCGATGGCGATTGCACCTAAGGCGGCCTGAGCGCCTAACGATAGAAGGTTGGTCATGTGAAGCGTTCCTCTCCAGGAAAATGTCATCCCGCTTGTCGATCGCGGTTCGGACGTTCGGGTTTGTTCAGTTCGCCTCCGCGCGCGCCGGGACGACACGCCTTGGCAGGCGTGGAGCGACCGACAGGAGGACGATGGCGGCAATCAATATGGCCGCGCCGACCAGCTCGGCCGGGCGCGGCATCGGAAGTTTCCAGATCCACGCGAGCAGCACCGATCCGCCGATCCCGGCGACGAGGCTCGCGGCCCGCTCGAGCGGCACGCAATAGGCGTTCTCGCGTGCGTCGAGCAGGATGATGATCGCGAAGATCGAGATGATGGTGAGGGTGATTCCGATCAGCGCCAGCGGCACGATTACCGGGTCGCTCCACACCCCGAGGAAGCCCCGGCTGAGCTCTCCGGCCTGCGATCCGAAACCGGTGGCGGAAAGCGCTGCGAGCGCGGCCACCGACAGCGGCAGCGCGAACAACTTCTCCTCGACGAAATAATGGCGCACCGAATCCGGCTCGCCGGTCTTCGATACCTTGGTCATCACCGCGAGGCGGACGAAATAGCCGATCGTGTAGAGGACGATCGTGAGAATCGCGAGCGGCGGCAGATCGAGCCCGCCGCGCGCGGTCAGGGTGATGGCGAGCGCCGCCGCGACCATCGCCAGCGCGGTCCAGCTCCACCAACGCACCTTGCGCCCGAAGATGATATCGACGAGCGGAGCGATGATCAGGATGTCGCCGCGCATCAGCAGCTGGATGAAGGGGATGCTCACTCCGACGAAGGTGAAGGAGAGCGGCACGGTGAACAGGACGAGCGCGGTGCCGACGCCGGACATCAAGGTGTAGCGGGTCGGTACCGGGATACGCCGCCCGGCGACGGTCACGCCATTCGCGTCGCGATGCCAGCCCGACAGCCAGATGAAGGCGTATGTGGTGACCAGGCTGATGATCAGCGACGCCGGCAGCGTCTCAAGGCCTGTGAGCGGCCGGCCGAGGCTGCCATGGGGCAGGCTCGTTATGAGCTTAGTCAGGATGACGTTGGGCAGATAGGCAAGCAGATAGAGAAGGACGATAACCTCGATCGGGAGCCGCTTCATGCCCCGGCTCCGACCAGCTCGACCATGTCGTCGGCGGCGCGATAACGGGCGTTGAGTTCGGCCTCGCCGGTCACCGCCTCCATATAGTCGATCGTCTCGCAATAGGCCTCGGAGCCGCGCTCGACGAAACGCGGTACCGCGTCCCGACCGATATGGACCGGTAGAAAGCCGGCACGCAGCACCCTGCCGCCGCCTATCTCGAGCCTTGCCACCATCGACAGGCGCGACACCTTGGGGAAATTGTAGAGGCTGTCGAAATCCGGCTCCCATTCCTCGGCGAGCGCCCGAATCTCCTGGAAGCTCTTCGAGGCGGCATGCGCCGGATCCATGCGAAGGTCGGTCGCGAAATTGCAAAGCGAATAGAAGACCGGCCGCCCATCGATGATCTCGCAGCCCTTGAGGATGTGCGCGTGCCCGCCGAAAATGGCGTCGGCGCCGGCAGCGATGGCGACGCGGGCAACGTCGCGCTGATAATCGGCGATCTCGGCGCGAACGAAATGGATGCCCCAATGGTGGGAGACCAGGACCACGTCCGAACCCGCCTTGGCGGCCCGGATGTCGGCCTCCATCGCCGCGAGGTCGTCGCGATGCGGGTAGGTGTGGATCCGCGCCGGAGTGCCCGGCTGGTCATGCTCGATCTGCTCGTAGACGGTGTGGGCGCGCATAGGCGCGCAGCCGGGCCGGCGCTCGTCCGCCCAATAAGCCATCGGCAGGATGCTCGAATAAGCGAGCATCGCGACCCTGGTGCCGTCGTCGAGGACGAAGCGAGCGGGGCGTCGCGCCTCCGCGATATCGGCCCCGGCGCCGACCACCGCGATCCCGGCGGCCTCGAGATTGGCCTTGGTCTCGAAGAAGGCGTCATTGCCCCAGTCCAGGACATGGTTGCCCGCCATCGAGATGATGTCGAACCCGGCCGCCTTGAGCGCGGCGGCGCCATCGGGAAGTGCGAGGTCTGCATGACGCGCCTGGGGAAGGCGGACCCCGCTCGCTGCAAATCTGGTCTCGAGCTGGCCGAACAGCAGATCCGCAGAGCGCAGCACATCTCCGGTCGCGGCGAACGACTCTCTATCATCGTCGCGATCCATGGCGAGATCGCCGGTGGCGAGGAACGTCGCGCTCATCTCGGATCGGCAGGAATGTGATGACACATAACAATTTCCTAGCAAATCATGAAAGCGCTTGCAAGACTATCCGCGACGGCCTTATTTCGTCCATCACAAAGCAGGAGAGCGCGACGTGCGGCGGATTCATGCGATCGGATATGCGGCCATGCTGTGCCTTGCGGCCTCGGCCCCGGCCCAGATTCCCCCGCCCTCGGCGGCCGAGACCGCGGCGCGCGCCGCTTATGACGCGCTTCCGGACACGCGGGGAAGCGGGCCCTATCCGGCGATCAAGACGGTGGAGCCCGGCCTCGCCGAGCATGTCGTCTACCGGCCGCGAGACCTGGCGCGTTTCGGCAGGCGCAAGCTCGGGGTGTTGTTATGGGGCAATGGCGGCTGCCGCGACGCCGGCGCGAGCGCGCGCTT
>JAQGLD010000411.1 GCA_028293055.1 Alphaproteobacteria bacterium | reverse complement strand
TCGGCCATGAACTGCGAGGGAAGCTCGAGTCGCAGCGTCGAATTGTCCGAATCGAAGCCGCCAAGCGCGACCGGTCGCAGCCAACCATCGAAGGTTCGAGCGCCGCAGTCGCGACGAAGGCCCACGCGAATCGACTCCCAAGCCGACTGTAGCGCGTCCCCCGAGGTCTGAAAGGCTGTTGCAGCTTCCCTGACCAGTTCTGATTTCACGAAGGCACCCCCTATTTTCTGTTCTGGTTACCGACAAGACTTTCCCGCGCACGGCTACGCCCCCCGGCGGCACCGATTCGAAAACCGTCTATGCTGTGTGCGTCCGGAAGGAGATTCGCCCTGCCGGAAAGGCCTTTCTGGAACGGAGACCGCCAAGGATCAAGAGGCCAAAACTTAACATCGGTGAAATAAAAAAGTTGACACGCAATCCCGCGATTTGTGCAGAATTGGCGGAAAACTGCGGTTCTTGCGGTGCCGTTACGTGCGAATCGCGGAGACTCCTCGCTTTTTACTCATTGCGGCCTCGTTTCGAAAACGACACGAAAAAAGCCCACCGGCGAGGCCGGCGGGCCATGTTTCAGTCTGAAAGAACGGCTTAGCCGAGCGCGGCGATACGCTTTGTGAGGCGCGAGAATTTCCGCGACGCAGTGTTCTTGTGAACCACGCCCTTGGAGACGCCGCGAGCGAGCTCCGGCTGGACCTTGCCCATCGCGGCAACGGCCTGTCCCTTGTCGCCGGCGGCGAGCGCAGCTTCGACCTGCTTGATGAAGGTGCGAATCCGGCTGACGCGGGCACCGTTGATTTCGGCGCGGCGATCGTTGCGACGGATTCTCTTCTTTGCCTGCGGCGTATTCGCCATCTCTAACTGCCCTCGTGACGCCTGAATGCGTTTATCTGATGGAAAAGGGCGCGGAATCGCTCCGCACCCGCTCGTGGGCCGCCTCTACTAGCGAAGCTCCCGGAGGTCAAGTTCAGCCGCGCTGGCAGCGCAGGCAGAAAAAGGTCGAGCGGCCCGAATCGACCCGGCGGCCGACCGTGCCCCCGCACGGACACGTCTCCCCCTCCCGCCCATAGACTCGCCATTGCTTCGAGAAATAACCGAGCTCGCCGCTCGGCCGGGCATAATCGCGCAGGGTCGAGCCTCCGGCCTCGATCGCCGCGAGCAGCACCGTCTTGATCGCCTCGACCAGGCGTTCGAGGCGGAGCCGCGATATCCGCCCCGCCGCGCGCCCGGGGGCGATTCGGGCCATGTTGAGCGCTTCGCAGACATAGATGTTGCCGAGCCCGGCGACGATCCTCTGGTCGAGCAGCATCGCCTTGATCGGCGCGCTGCGGCCCTCAAGCGCAGCGAGCAGATAGTCGGCGTCGAACGTCGCGCCGAGCGGCTCGGGGCCCATCTTCACGAATGGTTCGAACTGGGCGAGCGCATCGGTCGCGATCAGGTCCAGCGATCCGAAGCGGCGCGGGTCGTTGAGCGCCAGCCTTCGCCCCGCCTCGGTCTCGAGGACGAAATGGTCATGCGCCCCGAGCGATTCGGGATCGATCCGCCATCGACCCGACATTCCGAGGTGGAAGACGAGGGTATCGCCGCGATCGGTGTCGATCAGGCCATATTTTGCGCGGCGGCCGAGCGCGGTGACGGTCGCGCCTGTCAGCCTTTGGCGAAGGTCGGGCGGGAAGGCACGCCGAAGGTCGGCGCGGCGTGCCTCGACCTGCACCAGGCGGTGCCCGAGCAGGACGGTTTCAAGCCCCCGAACGGTGGTTTCGACCTCGGGAAGCTCAGGCATGGAAAGCCGCAAGATTGTATGTGCGCATGGGGCAACCCCTGCTAGAGGCGGCCGCCATGGACAAGGTTTCTTTCGGTTTCGAAGAGGTTTCGCCCGAGGAGAAGACCGAGCGGGTCGGCCGTGTCTTCGCCAATGTCGCGAGCCGCTACGACCTGATGAACGACCTGATGTCGGGCGGTCTCCATCGCCAGTGGAAGAATCTGTTCGTGCGCCGGGTGAAGCCGCGTGCCGGCGAAACGATACTCGACATGGCCGGCGGCACTGGCGACATCGCCTTCCGCCTCGCCCAGGCGGGTGCGCAGGTCACGGTCGCGGACATCAATCCCGCGATGCTCGAGGTCGGGCGCGAGCGCGCTGAGCGCCGGCATGTCGAAGGGCTCGGCTGGTCCGAGCAGAATGCCGAGACTTTGAGCTTCGCGGATTCGAGCTTCGATGCCTACACGATCGCCTTCGGGATCCGGAACGTGACCCATATCGATCGCGCCCTGGCCGAGGCCCATCGCGTGCTCAGGCTCGGCGGGCGGTTCTTCTGCCTCGAATTCTCGACCACGCAGTGGCCCGGTTTCGCGACACTGTACGAACGCTATTCGATGCATGTCGTGCCCCGGATCGGCAAGGCCGTAGCCCATGACGAGGACAGCTATCGCTATCTCGTAGAATCGATCCAGCGCTTCCCGACGATGCCGGCGTTCAAGGCGATGATCGAGAAGGCGGGCTTCGCCCAGGTGAAGGCCGAGCCGATCCTCGGCGGCCTGGTCGCGATCCACAGCGGATGGAAAGTGTGAATTGACCCATTCGGTCGTTCACATCTGGCGGCTTCTGAAATGGGGCCGGGTGCTTGCGAGGCATGGCGCCCTGCGCGGCATCGAACGCGACCCCAACACGCCGGCCCCGGTCAGGCGGCTGGCGCGGATCGCTCGTCTCGGAGCGCGAGTGCCGCGCGTGCCGACCTATGGCGCTGCCTTCCAGGATATCGGCCCTGCAGCGATCAAGCTCGGCCAGGCGCTGGCGACCCGCCCCGATCTGGTCGGGCCCGAAGCCGCGCGCGACCTCCTTTTGCTGCAGGACAATCTGCCCCCTGCCCCGTTCGAGCAGATCAAGCTCGCCATCGAAAAGGGTCTCGAGCGTCCGATCGAGCAGGTCTTCGCGGAGATCGACCCGGAGCCGGTCGGAGCCGCATCGATCGCCCAGGTCCACCGCGCCCGGACTACGGACGGCAAATTGGTCGCGGTCAAGGTACTCCGCCCCAATATCGAGGAGGATTTCGCCAAGGCGCTCGACACGTACGAATGGGCGGCGACGCAGGTCGAATCGATGGGCGGGGAGGCGGCGCGGCTGCGCCCGCGCCTGGTCATCGCCCATTTCCGGCAATGGACCGCGCGCGAGCTGGACCTGCGGCGCGAGGCCGCGTCGGCCTCCGAGCTTCGCCAGAACATGGTCGCAGAGAGCGGCTTCCATGTTCCCGAGATCGACTGGAGCCGGACCTCGCGCCGGGTGATGACGCTCGAATGGATCGACGGGATCAAGCTCACCGATCGCGATGCGCTCGTCGCCGCCGGCCACGATTTGCCGGCGCTTGCGGCCACCCTGGTCCGCGCCTTCCTCCGCCAGGCCGTTGTCGACGGATTCTTTCACGCCGATCTTCACCAGGGCAACCTGTTCGCCCTGCCCGACGGCAGGCTTGCCGCGATCGATTTCGGAATCATGGGACGGATCGACCGCAAGGCGCGGACCTGGCTCGCCGAGATCCTCTACGGGCTGATCACCGGCAATTATCGCCGGGTCGCCGAAATCCATTTCGAAGCGCAATATGTTCCGGCGCATCACAATGTGGAGGAGTTCGCGACCGCGCTCCGTGCCGCCGGCGAGCCGATCCGCGGCCTTCCGGTCAAGGACATCTCGATCGGGCAGATGCTCGACAGCCTGTTCACGATCACCCGTGATTTCGACATGCCGACCCAGCCCCATCTGCTCCTCCTTCAGAAGACGATGGTGATGGAGGAAGGAGTCGCCCACACGCTCGATCCGGACATCAACATGTGGGAGACCGCCGAACCCTTTCTCAGGGAATGGGTGCGCGGCGAGCTCGGCCCCGAGGCTGCGATCGCCGACCGGCTGATTGAGGATCTGCGCACCTTCGCCAGGATCCCCGAGCTGATCCGGCGGATCGACCATTATTATCCGCCGCCCGGCGCCGCACCGCTCGGGCCGCCGCTGCCCGCAATTGTCGTCCAGCCTCGGCGTTTCGGCCGCTATCTCCTCACCGCCCTGATCTCGGCCGCCGCTGGCGCGGGGGCAATGCTCCTCCTACACTGAGGCCATGCAGGGACAGCGCATCCTCCTGATCGTCGGTGGCGGAATCGCTGCCTACAAGGCCTGCGAGCTGATCCGGCTGCTGCGCAAGGCGGGAGCGTCCGTGCGCTGCGTGCTGACCGCCGGCGGCGCCCATTTCGTCACTCCGATGACCCTGGCCGCTCTGTCCGAAAACCCCGTCTATACCAGCCTGTGGGATCTCAAGGACGAGACCGAGATGGGCCATATCCAGCTCAGCCGCGAGGCAGACCTCGTTGTGGTCTGTCCGGCGACCGCGGACCTGATGGCGAAGATGGCGGCGGGGATCGCCGACGATCTCGCCACGACCTTGCTGCTCGCCACCGACAAGAGAGTGCTTGCGGTTCCGGCGATGAATGTGCGGATGTGGCTCCACGAAGCGACCCGGCGCAACGTAAAGCGATTGCGCGACGATGGGGTGGAAGTGATCGAGCCCGACGAGGGCGAGATGGCCTGCGGCGAATATGGGCCGGGAAGGCTTCCGGAGCCTGAGGCGGTGGTGGCAGCAATCCGAAAAATCCTCCCCGGTACGGGGAGTGGGACCGCCGGCGAAGCCGGTGGTGGAGGGGCTGGCACCCACGCATTGCCAGCCGCTCCACCACGCGCCTTCGGCGCGCGGTCCCCCTCCCCCAAGGGGGAGGATCTTAGCGGCCGTCACCTCCTGATCACCGCGGGGCCGACTCACGAGCCGATCGACCCGGTGCGGGTCATCGCCAACCGATCGTCGGGCAAGCAGGGCTTCGCGATCGCCGAGGCCCTCGCCGAGCTCGGCGCGCGGGTCACGCTCGTCGCCGGCCCGGTAGCCTTGCCGACGCCCGTCGGGGTCCATCGGGTCGATGTCGAGACTGCCGAGCAGATGCAGGCGGCGGTCGACGCCGCTCTGCCCGCCGATGCCGCGGTGCTGGTCGCAGCGGTCGCCGACTGGCGGGTCGATCCGGCCGCCTCGAAGCTCAAGAAGGCCGACGGCCCGCCGCAGCTCGCCTGGCGCGAAAATCCCGACATTCTGGCCGGCCTCGCCCGCAGCCATCTCCGCCCCAAGCTGCTGATCGGATTCGCCGCGGAGACCGGCAATGTCGTCGAGATCGCGCGCGAGAAGAGGCTGAGGAAGGGTTGCGACTGGATCCTGGCCAACGACGTCTCCGGCGAAGTCATGGGCGGGGACCTCAATTCCATCCACCTGATCACTGCCGAGGGCGTCGAGCATTGGGCCGAAGCTCCCAAGGCCGATGTCGCGCGGCGGCTCGCTCGAAGGATCGCCGATGCCCTGGCCTGAAATCCAAGTGTCTTTGATGCGCCTGCCCAACGGCGAGGGCCTTCCCCTCCCCGCTTATGCGACGCCCGGCGCCGCGGGGCTCGATATCGTCTCGGCAGAGGCGGTGACGCTCGCCCCAGGAGGCCGTCACGCAGTCGCCACCGGCTTCGCGGTCGCAATCCCGCCGGGCTACGAAATCCAGGTCCGCCCGCGGTCGGGGCTTGCGCTCAAGCATGGAATCACCTGCCTCAACACGCCCGGGACGATCGACAGCGACTATCGAGGCGAGGTCAGGATCATCCTCGCCAATCTCGGCAGTGATGCTTTCCCGATCGCTCGCGGCGACCGTATCGCCCAGCTCGTCCCCGCGCCGGTCCAGAAGGCGCGCTTCACCGAAGTCGCAAGCCTCGACGAGACCCAGCGGGGCAGCGGCGGATTTGGCTCGACCGGGCTTTGACCAGGCCCGGCTTCGACTTGGCGTACCGCATCTGGCGATGATAGGATCGGGACGGGATGCGTGCCGGTGCGATCCGCACCGGCGCCCCCACCGGCGGAGGAAGGCAATGAAAGCTCTGATTGCAGCGGCGCTGCTGATCGGTTCGAGCCAGGCGCAGGCAGTGACAGTGGAATCGGCGAGCGGCGACTGGAGCTCGATTCCGTTGCTCAAGTCCCGCGGGGAAACCCTGACGCTGAATGTGGTCGAAAGGATCTACAAGCTCGTCGAAAGCGGCACCTGCTCGATAGAAGGCCAGTCGAAGCACAAGCTCGACATGACCGTGCCGTTCCTGGTCCACTACGCCAAGAATGGTGCCGCGGACCGTATCGTGATCGCTAAAATCGGCTGCGCCGAAGCGGAGAGCGTGATCGGCGGCGCGCTGAGCGTCCTGGTCGATCGCGGCCAGTACAGGGCGACGGGCGAGAACCAGACGGGCTGGTATCGAAGCCAGGTGAGTTTCAGCTACTCGTGACTCTGTCGGACGATCAGCTGGAACGTTACGCGCGTCACATCGTCCTGCGCGAGATTGGCGGCGAAGGCCAGCGCAAGCTGCTTGCGGCGCGGCTGACGATGATCGGCGCCGGCGGGATCGGTTCCCCGGCGATCCAATATCTCGCCGCCGCCGGAATCGGCACATTGCGTGTCATCGACGACGACCAGGTGTCGCTCGACAATCTCCAGCGCCAGACAATGTTCGGGACGCCCGATGTCGGCCGTCCAAAGGTCGAGGCGGCCGCCGAGGTCGTCGCCAGGCTTAACCCGGATGTTCGTTTCGAGGGGCTGGCGTGCCGGCTGACCGCGGACAATGTGGCCGACATGATCGGTGCGGCCGATGTCGTGCTCGACGGCTGCGACAATTTCGCGACCCGATTGGCGGTCTCGGACCATTGCACGGCCGTGCACATTCCGCTGGTTTCGGCGGCGATCGGGCAGTTCCAGGCGCAGATCGGGACATTCCGCGGCTGGCATGCCCACTCGCCTTGCTATCGCTGCTTCGTCGGCGACGCATTCGATGCCGAGGATTGCGACAGCTGCTCAGAGCTCGGAGTGGTCGGCGCGATGGCGGGCATTGCCGGCAGCTGGGCCGCACTCGAGGCGATTCGGGCAATCACTGGTCTCGGAGACGATCCGGCGGGCAAGCTGCATGTCTTCGACGGCCTTGCGCCGGGGCTGCGCACCATTCGCATCGTCAAGGATCCGTCCTGCTCGGCCTGCGGCCGCCGGATTCAATCCGCGGCCTGATCCTCGTCAGGATGCGCCAGGCCGAGCGCGACCAGCACGGCCTCCGCTGCCGCGACCCCGGTCTGGTAGGCGCCATGCGCGGTCGAGAAATCCGATCTCGAACAGGCCTCCCCCGCGAAGTAGATGCGGTTTTCGACCGGCGCGGCGAGGATCGCGCGGCACGCCGCCTCGCCGGGCAAAGCGTGACTGTACGAACCGCCGAACAGAGGCTCCGATCCCCATCGCGATTCCGCCAGAGGCGTCAGCCGCCGCCTCATGTCGCTGCCGAGCAGTCCGACCAGCTGGTCTACCGCGAAGGCCAAAGCGGCCCCCTCCCCCTCCGCTTCGAGCGCGCGGGCACCTGCACCGCCAAAGAAGCATTCGATCACCGGTCGGGCGAAGGGACGCAGATAATAAGCGCCGGTCGCCGGGTTGCGGGGATCGCCGATCAGCTGCGTGTCGGGCTCGAACGGTTCGGGCCTGTCGAGCTGGAGGAAGGCCTTGTTGGCGAGCCCCAGAGGCAGGTCGGCGGCGGCTTCGGTTTTCTCGGGCAAGGGCGGATCGAAGCGAAGGCCTTCACGCGCCAGCACATTGGTGGGAACCGCGACGATGACCATCTTCGCGCCGATCGATCCGTTCGGGGTGTGCGCTTCGAGCAGCGAGCCTCGCCGATCGATCCAGCCCACAGGCGAGCCGAGCGAGACTGGAAGCCCGTCGGCAGCACTGGAGATCAGCGCGCCATAGCCGCCCTGCAGGCGCCAGTTCACCTCGGTTTCGCGATCCTCATAGGCTAGAAAGTCCGCCACCGAGAGCTGCGAAAGTTCTGCCCCGTTGATGTAGCCGCTAAGCGCCTCGAGATAGCAGTTCCAGCGATTGCCGGGCTCGAGCGCCTCTGCGGCGCAGTCGCTCGCCGGCGGGCTGTCGCGCAGCCGGCGATCGAATGCGGCGAAGGCCTCGGCCGCCTCGCGCTGCTCCGCCAGGCTGAAACCGAGCTCGGCGAACTGCTCGCGCCATGCCGGGGGGGTTCGATCGATCGCAATTCCGCTTTCCTGCGCCAGCTTCGCCCAGGGATTGCGGTCGGCGGAATGGAGCCAGCCGCAGCCGAGATCGAGCTCCATGCCGGCAAGCTTGCGGGTGAAGGCACGGCCGCCGAGGCGATCCGACGCCTCGACGAGAAGGAAGCTCAGCTGCTCCCCCTGGAAACGGCGCGCGGCTGCAATGCCGGCTGCGCCGCCGCCTACGATCAGGACATCGACTTGATTCATGACTCGCCAACGGACGGGATGGCTTCAGGCTCCCGGCGGAGCGACGCAATCTGGCCAGCCTTCACGCCGGAAACAGGCCCAGCACATCGCGAAGTTCAAACCAGCTCAGCACCAGCAGGCTGACTCCGATCGCGATGTCGAAGCTGCGCAGCGGCCGGACTCGAGTCCCCCGGCGCGGATTGGTGGCGATATCGTGGATCGTCATGGCCAGCACCGAGAAGCCGCACAGCCCGGACAGCGCCGCGGCCAGGAAGAACAGGCGCAGCAGGATCGGCCCGAACAGGCCGAGAAACGGCCACAGCCCCAGCGCGACCAGGCCGGCCACCACACCGACCCCGCTGGCCCGCTTCAAGGTCCACAGATGCCGCATCACGCCTTCGTCTTCGCAGCCGCCTTTTTCGCAGGCGCCTTCTTCGCAGTCGCCTTCTTGGCTGGGGCCTTTGCCGCGGGCTTCTTGGCGGGCGCCTTGCGCGCCTTGCCCTTCTTCGCCGGCGGGCCCTTGGCCGCGCGCTCGTCGATCAATTGCGCAGCTTCCTCGAGCGTCAGCTGATCGGCGGCGATCGACTTGGGCAGGGTCGCGTTGGTCGTGCCGTCGGTGACATAAGCGCCGTAACGGCCGTCCATCAGCTTGATCTCCAGCTCGGTGCGCGGATGCGCGCCGAGGATCTTGAGCGGCTCGCGTGCCGCGCCGCGGGTCCGATCCCCGCCTTTTGCCGCGTCGGCGAGCTTGGCCACGGCGGTGTTCATCCCGGTCTCGAACACTTCGGCGGTCGAGCCAAGTTTCGCATATTTGCCGTTGTGGGCGAGATAGGGGCCGTAGCGGCCGATCGATGCCGTGATCGGCTCGCCGCTCTCAGGGTGCGCGCCGATCATCCGCGGCAGCGAGAGCAGGCGCACCGCCAGATCGAGATCGAGCTCGCCGGCATCCTTTGGGATCGAGGATCTCTTCGCCTCCTTGCCGGAACCCATTTCGACATAGGCTCCGAACCGGCCCGACTTGCGCAACACGTCCTCGCCCGTCTCGGGATGCTTGCCGAGGATTTCGGGACCGCTGTCACCCCCTTCCTCGCCATTGCCCGAGCCGAAGCGGCGGGTGAATTTGCATTCCGGGTAATTCGAGCAGGCGACGAACGCCCCGAAGCGGCCGCCGCGAAGCGACAGCCGGCCATCGCCGCAGAGCGGACAGACGCGCGGATCCGTCCCGTCCTCCTTTTCGGGGAACAGCCAGGGCGCAAGGAAATCATCGAGCGCAGCGGTGATCGCGGAGGGCTGCTGCTCCATGATCTCGACCGTCTTGGGCTTGAAGTCGCGCCAGAATGCCTCGAGCACCTGCTGCCACTGGGCCCGGCCCCCCGAGACATCGTCCAGCTCTTCCTCGAGATGGGCGGTGAAATCGTAGGAGACGTAGCGCTCGAAGAATCGCTCGAGAAAGGCGGTCAGCAGCCGTCCGCTCTCCTCTGGAATGAAGCGGTTCTTGTCGAGCACGACATAGCCGCGGTCCTTGAGCGTCTGCAGTACTGCGGCGTAGGTCGAGGGGCGGCCGATGCCGAGCTCCTCCATCTTCTTGACCAGGCTCGCTTCCGAATAACGCGGCGGGGGCTGGGTGAAATGCTGCTCGGCGATGACCTTCTTCTTGGCCGGGCTGTCGCCGTCGCGAAGGCGCGGCAAGCGGCGCGATTCCTCGTCCTCGCTGTCGTCGCGGCCTTCCTCGTAGAGCGCGAGGAAGCCGGGGAAGAGCACGACCTGGCCGGTCGCGCGAAGCCCGTGCTGGCCGGTGCCGTCGCTGAGCTCGACGGTGGTCCGCTCGAGACGCGCGGAGGCCATCTGGCTGGCCAGCGCCCGTTTCCAGATCAGGTCGTAGAGCCTGCCATGGTCACCGCTGCCGGCGCGGTCGCGGCCGAAATCGGTCGGCCGGATCGCCTCGTGGGCTTCCTGCGCGTTCTTGGCCTTGGTCTCGTAATGACGCGGCCGGTCTGGAATGTAGCCCGAATCGTAGCGGTCGACGACTGCCTTGCGTGCCGCCGAGATCGCCTCGGGGGCCATCTGCACTCCGTCGGTGCGCATGTAGGTGATCGAACCGTCCTCGTAGAGCGCCTGGGCGATCCGCATCGTGTGGCTCGCCGAGAAGCCAAGCTTGCGCGCAGCTTCCTGCTGCAGGGTGGAGGTGGTGAAGGGCGGCGGCGGATTGCGCGACTGCGGCTTGGTTTCGACCGATGAGACGGTGAACCGTCCGGCCTCGACCGCAGCCTTGGCGGCCTCGGCGGTGCCTGCGTCGCCGATCGTCAACCGATCGATCTTCTCGCCCTTGAAGCGCACGAGCCGGGCGAGGAACTCCTGCCCATCCGCCTCCATCAACGCTTCTACCGACCAATATTCGCGCGCCTTGAAAAGCTCGATCTCGCGCTCGCGGTCGACGACCAGGCGAAGTGCGACCGACTGGACCCGGCCCGCCGACTTGGCACCGGGGAGCTTGCGCCAGAGCACCGGCGAGAGCGTGAAGCCGACCAGATAATCGAGGGCGCGGCGGGCGCGATAGGCGTCGATCAAATCCTCGTCGAGCTGACGCGGCCGCAACATTGCCTCGGTCACCGTAGTCTTGGTGATCGCGTTGAACGTGACCCGCTCGACATGATCGGGCAGCGCCTTGCGCTTGCGCAGAACCTCCTGGACATGCCAGCTGATCGCCTCGCCCTCGCGATCCGGATCGGTGGCGAGGATCAGCGAATCCGCTTTCTTGGCCTCGTCGGTGATCGCCTTGAGCTGGCGCGCCTTGTCCGGATAGGTTTCCCACTCCATCGCGAAGCC
>JAQGLD010000406.1 GCA_028293055.1 Alphaproteobacteria bacterium | reverse complement strand
ACCTGCCGGCGATCATCATCACCGGCTATGCCGACGGCCAGTCGATCTCGCGGCGGCCCGACGATGTCCCCGTCCTCGCCAAGCCCTTCACCCCGGACCAGCTCGGAGCCGCTTTGGCAACCGCGCTGGGAGAAGCTCCGGGCCCGATCAGCCTTGTTCAGGCAGCGGAATGAAGGGCGACCTAAGTCTCTGGCTATGACGTGGGGCGCGCAGCGGGCGAAAGCGTGAATCGCGTTGCGTTATTTAGCGAATAGGCTAAATAATCCTGGCTGATGAAGTCCGCGCCGGCCTTGCCAGACGCCTACGAGGCCATCTTCACCGCCCTTGCCCATCCGGCGCGGCGGCGAATCCTGATCAGCCTCAATTTCGCTGGCGGAGCGATGAGCGCCGGACAGATTGCCGGCCTGTTCGGCCACGCCTGGCCGACGACGACCCGCCACCTCCAGCTGCTCGAAGCCGCCGGCCTGATCGAGCATCGCCGCGAAGGCCGCACGCGCCTCTATCGGCTGCACGCGCCCCGACTGGCACTGGCGCGCGACTGGCTGGCCTGGTTCGAACGCGATCCCGCGACCGCAGAGGAGAAAGACGATGGCACAGGGCCCGCGCCTGTTCCGATTGAACATCGAAGTCGGCAATCTTGAAGCGGCGGCCGATTTCTACGGCGAATTGCTCGACCAGGCGGGGCGCCGGCAAATGGGCGGCCGCTGCTATTTCGATGTCGGCGCGGTGACCCTTCAGGTGGTTCGGACCGATCCGGTCCAGACCCTGCCCAAGGCGCTCTATTTCGCGGTTGGCGACCTCGACGCAATGCACCGCCGCGCCTCGGCGCTTGGCTGCCTGGCACAGGACCGCGTCCACGGAATGGCCGCCGGTGAGCCGGTCGTCCGCCCATGGGGCGAACGCAGCTTCTACGCCGCCGACCCGTGGGGCAACCCACTGTGTTTCGTCGAGGACGGAACGATCTACGCGGGGTGAAGACGGATCAGCGGCGGCGCAGAATCACGGTGAGGCCGGCATCTCCGCGCGGTATCGCCTCGCCGCCGGGAGGCAGCGCGACCATTTCCTGGAGCTGGACGCTTCTCGAGCCCGGGCTGTCGCCCTGGCCATGGCGGACCGGGCGGCTCCACGAAACCGAGACCTGAAGGACCGGCTTTGCTTTCGGCCCTCGCAACAGGCCGCCGCGGCTTCACGCGATGACGGCCTGATCCTCCAACGCCGCGCGCACGGCCTGCACGGCGTCGGCCGCCTTGCCGCCCTCGGGCCCGCCGCCCTGGGCCATGTCGGGACGGCCGCCCCCGCCCTGCCCTCCGACCGCCTCGACCGCCTTGCGGACGAGCTCGACCGAGTTGAGCGACGCAACCAAGTCGTCGGTCACTCCGACCGCAACGGTGGCGCGACCGTCATTTACCGCGACCAGGGTCACGACGCCGGAGCCGATCCGCTTCTTGGCATCGTCGACCAGCCCGCGAAGGCCCTTCGGGTCGATCCCCTCGATCACCTGGCCGATGAAGGCACGACCGCCGACCTGCTCGGGGCCCTGCGCGGGGGCCGCGGCGCCGCCGCCGAGCGCAAGCGCTTTCTTCGCTTCGGCTAGCTCCCGCTCGAGCCGTCTACGATCCTCGATCAGCGCCGCCACTCGGGCCGGCACGTCCTCCGGCGATGCCTTGAGCGCGGCCGCCGCTTCCTTGAGGCGGTTCTCGCGTTCGGTGAGCCATAGCCGCGCCGCCTCGCCGGTCAGCGCCTCGATGCGGCGGACTCCGGCGGCGACCGCGCCTTCCGCGACGATCTTGAACAATGCGATGTCGCCGAGCGCGTCGACATGGGTGCCGCCGCAAAGCTCGACCGAATAAGAGGCGTCGTCGCCGCGGCCCATCGACAGGACCCGCACCTCGTCGCCATATTTCTCGCCGAACAGCGCCATGGCGCCTGCGGCGATCGCGTCGTCCGGGGTCATCAGCCGGGTGGTGACGTCGTCATTCTGGCGGATATGGGCGTTGACCTCGGCCTCGACCGCCTCGACATCCTCGGGCGTCAGCGCCTTGTTGTGGGAGAAATCGAAGCGAAGGCGATCCGACGCGACCAGGCTCCCCTTCTGGGTGACATGGCCACCAAGGCGATGGCGAAGTGCGGCATGGAGCAAATGGGTGGCGCTATGGTTGGCGCGGATGCGGGCGCGGCGCTCGGAGTCCACCGCGAGATGCACCGCGTCGCCGATCTTGATCGTGCCGGCCTTCACCACCCCATGGTGGGCGTGGAGCCGGCCAAGCGGCTTGGTCGTATCCACCACTTCGGCTCGGAGCCCCGCTTCGTTGGTGATCGTGCCGGCATCGCCCATCTGGCCACCGCTCTCGCCGTAGAAAGGCGTCTGGTTGGTCAGGATCACGACCTCGTCGCCTTCCGAAGCGCGTTCGACCCTGGCGCCGTCCTTGACGAGCGCGATCACCTCGCCCTCGCCGTCATGGCCCGAATAGCCGATGAACTCCGTCGATCCGGAAGCTTCGGCGATGTCGAACCAGAGATCGTCCGAAGCCTTCTCGCCCGAACCCTTCCAGGCGGCGCGGGCGGCTGCCTTCTGCTCGCCCATCGACCGGTCGAAGCCGGTGCGATCGACTCCGAAGCCCTGGGCGCGGAGTGCGTCCTCGGTGAGATCGTAAGGAAAGCCGAACGTGTCGTAGAGCTTGAAGGCCACCTCGCCGGCGAGCGTATCGCCCGGCTTCATCCTCGCGGTCGCCTCGTCGAGCAGCCTGAGGCCGTTGTCGAGGGTCTGGCGGAACCGGGTCTCCTCGAGCTTCAGAGTCTCCTCGATCAGCGGCTGGGCGCGGACCAGCTCGGGATAAGCGGCGCCCATTTCCGCGACCAGGGCCGACACCAGCCGGTGCATCAACGGCTCGGGCGCGCCGAGGATATGGGCATGGCGCATCGCGCGGCGCATGATCCGGCGCAGGACATAGCCCCTGCCCTCATTGGCCGGCAGCACTCCATCTGCGATCAGGAATCCCGAGGCGCGCAGGTGATCGGCTATGACCCGGTGGCTCGCCTTGCGCTCGCCAAGCGCGTCCGTCCGCGTCAGTTCGCTCGACGCCGCGATCAGGGCGCGGAACGTGTCGGTGTCGTAATTGTCGTGGACCCCCTGGAGGACTGCCGCGATCCGCTCGAGACCCATGCCGGTGTCGATCGACGGGCGCGGAAGCTCGCGGACGATCTCGTTGTCCTGCTGCTCGAACTGCATGAACACCAGGTTCCAGATCTCGGTGAACCGGTCCCCATCCTCGTTCGGCGATCCGGGCGGGCCGCCCTCTATATGGTCGCCATGGTCATAGAAGATTTCCGAGCACGGCCCGCACGGCCCGCTGTCGCCCATCGCCCAGAAATTGTCCTTGGTGGGGATACGGATGATCCGGCTCTCGGGCAGGCCCGATATCTTGCGCCACAGGTCGAAGGCCTGGTCGTCGGTATGGTATACGGTCGCGGTCAGCCGATCGGGTGAGATGCCCCATTCGCGGGTGATCAAGTCCCAGGCGAGGGTGATCGCACGCTCCTTGAAATAGTCGCCGAACGAGAAATTGCCGAGCATCTCGAAGAAGGTGTGGTGGCGCGCGGTATAACCGACATTGTCGAGATCATTGTGCTTGCCGCCGGCACGAACGCATTTCTGCGAAGACGTCGCGGTCGAATAAGGCCTGGTCTCGAGCCCGGTGAACACGTTCTTGAACGGCACCATGCCGGCATTGACGAACATCAGAGTCGGATCGTTGTGCGGCACCAGCGGCGCGGACGGCACGATCGAATGGCCCTCGCGTCCGAAAAAATCGAGGAATGAGCGGCGAATGTCGTTGGTCGAGGTCATGCCCGCGATGTAGGCGAGCGATGATAAGCGGGCAAGCCGAAGCGCCCGAAAGCGGGTCCGGACCTTTGCTTCCCGTCAGGCTTCCGGCTGAACCGGGACTTCCTCTGGCGCGGGCTCCACCGGCGCGGCGGCGACCTGATAATCCGTGTAGCGATCGACCCAGTCCCGATTGGCCGGGGCCGGCTCGCGCCATTCGGTCTCGGAGGCCAGCACCGGCTCGGGCGAAGCGCTGGCCGACCTGCTCTCCTCTATGACGTCGACCGCCTTGTCGTGACGTGGCTTGTAGTCGACGGGATAGTCCATGCAGGCGCCGCAGCCCGGGGCGGCCGAATAAGCGTAATCCGCCTGGACATAGTCGGTGCCGCCAAGATCCGGCTGCTGGTCTGCCGGGCCGCGATTCGGCGTCAGCTCGCTGTAGAAGTGGCTCGACGGAGGCTGGAAATAGACCGGATTGATCTGCGCGATCGTCGATCGGCCGATCGAGACTCCGGTCATGCTCCCGAGGATCGTGAGGCCGGCCAGGATCGGAACGGTGGTGGAATAGGCCATCTTACTTCGCGGCTCCATTACGCATAGCGGTAGAACCGGCGAAGACCTGCTCCGTTCCCTGCGGCGGCCTGCCGGGGCGCCCGACCGAAAAAGACGAACCGCCCTCTTGAACTTACCTCGATATGGGTGAAGGCTGGAGGTTTCCAGAGACGCGCGGCCGCGTCTTCTCGCGGACCGCGCAGGCGGACGAGGAGACGATCATGCCTGGTAGATCAGATGGCACTCGCGCGATCGCGCTGGTGGGCCCCGGCGGGGCTGGCAAGACCAGCCTAGCCGAGGCCCTTCTTTTTGCGGGCGGAGCCCTCGATCGGCAGGGTTCGGTCGATGCCCGCACCAGCGTCGGCGATGCCAGCGCGGAAGCGCGGGCGCGGTCCGCCTCGACCGAGCTCAACCTGATGCATTTCGACTTCATGGACGATCATTTCGTGCTTCTCGACGCGCCGGGCTCGGTGGGGTTCGCAGCCGACGGTGCACTGGGCATCGCCGCCGCGGATCTCGCCATCGTCGTGGTCGATCCTGAATCCGATCGCGCCATCCTCGCCGAGCCTATGCTGCGCCAGCTCGAATCGCTGGGAATTCCACACCTCATTTTCGTCAACAAGATCGACCAGGCGCGCGGCAGCATCCGCGACCTGCTCGAGGCGCTGCAGCCGATGAGTTCGTCGCCCTTGGTCGCCCGGCAGATCCCGATCCGCGAGGGCGACAAGATCACCGGTTTCGTCGACCTCGCGCTGGAACGGGCATTTCACTACCGCCCCGGCAAGCCGTCCGAGCAGATCGACATTCCGACCACGCTCGCCGAACGCGAGACCGAGGATCGGTTCCACATGCTCGAGCAGCTCGCCGACCATGACGACGCCCTGCTCGAGCAATTGCTGATGGACGAGCAGCCGGACCGGGCCACCATCTTCGCCGACATTTCGCGCGAGACCCGCGAGAATCTGGTGGTGCCGGTGCTGTTCGGCTCGGCGCTCAACGGTTTCGGGGTGCGCCGGCTGCTCAAGGCGCTGCGACACGACGCTCCCGCCCCTGCTGCCGCCGCCGAGCGGCTTGGCGGCAACGGAAATTGCGCCTTCGTCTTCAAGATCTCCCACGGCGGCTCGATGGGCCGGCTCGCGCTCGCCCGCGTTTTCGGAGGCACTTTGAGCGAGGGGGCTGAGCTCGGCATCGAGGATGGCCATGTCCGGGTCGGCACGCTGTTCGCCGTCCAGGGCGAGAAGACGGCCAAGGTCGCCAAGGCCGGAGCGGGCGATGTCGTCGCCATCGCCAAAGCCGACGGTGTCCATGCCGGCCAGTGGATCGGCGGCACCGGCCGCGCCCCGCAGGTCAATCGCCCCGCCTGCAACTACGCGCTCGCGATCACCACCCAGGATCGCAAGGACGATGTCCGCCTGTCGACCGCGCTTCAGAAGTTGTGCGAGGAGGATCCTTCGCTGAGCTGGGAGCAGGACGAGGCGCTGCACGAGACCAGGCTCAGGGGGATCAGCGACGAGCATCTCAAGGTCGCCCTGGCCACGATGACGCGGCGCTACGGGGTCGCGGTCAATGCCAGGCCGCCGACCGTCGGGTTCAAGGAATCGATCCGCAAGCCGGTCACCCAGCGCGGCCGCCACAAGAAGCAGTCGGGCGGCCACGGCCAGTTCGGCGACGTCGTCATCGAGATCAAGCCTTTGCCCCGCGGCTCGGGCATCCAGTTCGACGACCGGATCACCGGCGGAGTCGTGCCCAAGCAGTGGATTCCGGCGGTCGAGGCCGGGGTACGCGACGCCACCGAAAAGGGCCCGCTCGGCTTTCCGGTGGTCGACGTGTCGGTGACCCTGGTCGACGGCAGCTATCACAGCGTCGACAGCTCGGAGATCGCCTTTCGCACCGCCGGCCGCATCGCCATGCACGAAGCGTTGGCGGCGGCCTCGCCGCACCTGCTCGAGCCGGTCCACAAGGTGACCGTGCTCTCGCCGGGCTCCGCCACCTCGCGTATCACCTCCGCGATCGCGAGCCGCCGCGGCCAGATGCTCGGAATGGACAGTCGCGACGGCTGGTCGCGCTGGGACAAGGTCGAAGCCCTGGTCCCCGAGATCGAGTTGCAGGGCCTCGACGCGGAACTGCGCTCGCTCAGCCAGGGCCTCGCCACCTACGAATCCGGCTTCGACCATCTCGCCGAGCTGAACGGCACGCAGGCCGAGAAGGTCGTGCGGGAACTGGAACCGGTCTGAAAGTTCCTCCCCGCAAAGGGGGGACCGTGCGCAGCGTGGCGGAGGGGGCTGGGTGGGCGACACAAGCTCCCCTCCGCCTGTCCCGCTGGTCCCGCTCCCCGTACGCCGGAGGATGCAGCCCCGCTTGACCGCGAACACTTTATCCCCTTCCTAGGCGGCTCATCAGCCGGGGGCATGTCGTGGCCAAGCGTCTTACTTATTTCATCCTCGCCGGCCTCGTCCTCGGCATCGTCGTCGGCTGGATCATCAACTCCGCGATCGACGACGGCACGCCCGAGGCCGCCGCCAGGCTGCTGGTCATCGGCGGCTACATCACCATCCTCTCCCAGATCTTCCTGCATCTGATCAAGATGATCATCGCCCCCCTGGTCTTCGCGACCCTAGTCGCCGGAATCGCGCATATGGGGGATACTGCGGCGCTCGGGCGGGTTGGCGCCAAGGCGCTCGGCTGGTTCGTCTGCGCGAGCCTGTTCTCGCTCACTCTCGGCCTGATCCTGGTCAATTTCTTCCAGCCGGGCAGCGCGCTCGGCCTGCCCCTGCCACCGGTCGACGCGGCGAGCGGGGTCGATCGTTCCGCCTTCGACTTCAGCAAGTTCGTGCTCCACATCTTCCCGGATTCGATGGTCGCGGCGATGGCGGGCAACGAGATCCTCCAGATCGTGGTCTTTTCACTGTTCGTCGGAGTCGCGATCACCGCGGTCGGAGAGAAAGCCGCGCCTCTGGTCAAGGCGGTCGAGGCGCTCGCCGCGGTCATGCTCCAGGTGACCAATTATGTGATGCGATTCGCCCCGGTGGCGGTGTTCGCGGCGGTCACCGCGACGATCGCGGAACGGGGACCGACGATCCTCGCCACCTACGGCTATTTCATGGCCACCTTCTACACGGCTCTCGCCTTGCTCTGGCTCTGCCTGATCGGCATCTGCTTCCTGATCGTCGGCCGTCGCACCCGCCTGCTGGTTCGCTATATCCGCGACCCGGTCGTGCTGGCTTTCTCAACCGCATCTTCCGAGGCGGCGTTTCCCCGGACGCTCGAGGCGCTCGACCGGTTCGGAGTGCCGCCCCGCATCGCGAGCTTCGTGCTGCCGCTCGGTTACTCCTTCAACCTCGATGGCTCGATGATCTACATGACGTTCGCGACGATCTTCATCGCCCAGGCCTATGCGATCCCGCTCAGCCTCGGCCAGGAGATCGCGATGCTGCTGACCCTGATGGTCACCTCGAAGGGGATCGCCGGGGTGCCTCGGGCGAGCCTGGTGATCATCGCCGCCACCCTGGCCCAGTTCAGGCTGCCCGAAGCCGGACTGCTGCTGATCATCGCGATCGACCATTTCCTCGACATGGGTCGCTCTGCGACGAATGTCGTGGGCAATGCGGTCGCCGCCGCGGTCGTCGCTCGCTGGGAGGGTCAACTCGACCCGCCCGACCCGGTCGACATCGAACCGCCGCACGCGCCGAGCCACCGCCCTGCGCCGCCTGCGGAGACGTAAGGCTCAAGATCCTCCCCTGGATTTCCAGAGGAGGAATTGGTCAGCCGAACGGCTTGTCGATCGAGGGAGGCGGCTCCGAGAACCAGCGAGGGCCGGATTCGGTCATGTGGAAGCAATCCTCGAGCCGGATTCCGAACTTGCCCGGAATGTAGATGCCGGGCTCGTCCGAGAAGCACATGCCCGGCGCCAGCAAGGTTGACTCGCCATGGACGAGGTTCACCGGCTCGTGTCCGTCCATGCCGATGCCGTGGCCGGTGCGGTGGGGAGTACCCGGCAGCCCGTAGCCGGGGCCATAGCCCCAGGCCTCGTACTGGCGGCGCACCGCATCGTCGACGCCGCCCGCGGGACGCCCGATCTGCGCCGCGGCGAAGGCGATCTGCTGGCCGCGATGGACCTGATCCCAGACCTTGCGCTGCTCCGCGTTCGGCTCGCCGAAGACGAAAGTGCGCGAAATGTCCGACTGGTAGCCGTCGACGGTGCAGCCGCAGTCGAGCAACACGACCTCGCCGTCGCGGACCTGCTGGGGCTTGCCGCTGCCATGCGGGTAAGCGGCCGCCTCGCCGAGCAGGACCAACCCTCCGTCATAGGAACCGCCGAGCGCGCGCGTGGCCCGACCGATCAGGGCGTCGATGTCCGACGGGGTCATTCCACGCTCGACCCGCGGCCAGGTGTAGCGGAAGGCGGCGATGGTGATGTCGGCCGCCTTGCCCATCAAGGCGAGCTCGGCTGGTGTCTTGATCATCCGGCAGCCGCGCACCACCGGTGCTCCGCTGCGTATGTCGACCGATGGCAGAGCCTTGCGCAGACCGTCGACAATGAAGAAGCGCACGGTCTCCTCGATGCCCACCGGCCTGGACCCGAGCTTTCGATCGCGCAGCGCTCCGGCCACCTTGGCGAGCGGATCCTCATGGTCGACCCAGGTGCGAACCTCGGCGGGAATCGCCAGGCTCTCGCGAACCGACGGCTCCTCGAAGAAGGGCGTGAACAGGATCGGCTTGCCTTCGACCGGAATCAGGGCCGCGGTCAGCCGTTCGCTCCGCCACCATTTGACGCCGGTGAAATAATCGAGCGACGAGCCCGGCTCGATCAGGATCGAGCCGAGGCCGTAGCGACGCATCAGCGCCTGGGCGCGGGCGATTCGACCGAGCCTCTCCTCGGTGCCGATCGGCGAGACATTGCCCGTCATCGAGCGGAGCACCTCTTCCCCGGGCGCAGCGGAAAGCGCAGCCGGCAGCAAGGCCGCGGCTAGCGCGCCGATCGCGAAATCGCGGCGGCGCAGATCAGGCATAGGCATAAGCTCCCCCTTTTTGCAGCGCCGCGCCATAAGCGGGGCGGCCATGGATCCGTTCGAGCCAGTCGGCCAGATGGGGCCGGCGCTGGTCGAGCCCAGCGCGGCTGCGCGCGGCCTCGATCGGAAAGCTCATCATGATGTCGGCGGCCGAGAAGGCATCGCCGGCGAACCAGTCGCGACCGGCAAGCTCGCTCTCCAGCCAGTCGAGATGATCGTCGAGCATGCGCTGGATGGTCGCACGCGCCGGACGTCCGAGCAGGCCGAGCCGCCTCACCACCAGCATCGCGAACAGAGGCGGCATCATCGAGCCCTCGGCATAATGGAGGAATATCCGGTAGCGCAGCCCATCCTCCCGCTTCGGCGGGGCCCCCAGCCGCCCGCCGGCCTTCTCGACGAGATATTCGACGATCGCGCCCGATTCGATCAAGATGAGGCCGTCATCCTCGACGACCGGCGACTTGCCGAGCGGGTGAACGCGCTTCAGCTCGGACGGCGCAAGCATCGTCTTCGGGTTTCGGGAATAGCGGCGGACCTCATATTCGAAGCCGAGCTCCTCGAGCAGCCAGAGCACACGCTGCGATCGTGAATTCTCGAGATGATGAACGATGATCATAGGGTCCCGCCAGTGTCGCCCTTCCATAGGTGGCGGGCAGCCAATAAGGAACCGCCGCGGCCCCTCGCCGCTTCTGCCCTTTCCCCGCCGACCGGACCTCGACCTTGAACATGGCCAGCTCAGCGTCCGCGTCGCAGCCCCCGGAGCCGGGTTTCCGGGAATTCGTAGCGCTCATCGCCGGGCTGATGGCGCTGAACGCGATGGCGATCGATGCGATGGTGCCGGCGCTCCCCGATATCGGCCGGGCGCTCCATGTCGCCACGGAGAATCAGCGCCAGCTGGTGGTAAGCTTCTACATGTTCGGCTTCGGGACCACGCAGCTGGTCTACGGCCCCCTGTCGGACCGTTTCGGCCGCAAGCCGATATTGGCGGTGAGCCTGCTCCTCTACATTGTGTTCGCGCTGGCCTGCGCCGCTGCTGGAAGCTTCGCTTTGCTGCTCACCGCCCGGTTGCTCCAGGGCGCGGCCGCGGCTTCGAGCCGGGTGCTGACCGTTTCGATCGTGCGCGACCGCTTCGAGGGCGAGAAGATGGCGCGGCTGATGTCGCTCGCCTTCATGACGTTCATGCTGATTCCGGTGCTGGCGCCGAGCTTCGGCCAGGTCACCCTGCTGATCGCAAGCTGGCGGGCGATCTTCTTCGGCCTGTCGATTTTCGCAGCGGTGATGCTGGCCTGGTCGGTGATCCGCCTGCCGGAGACGCTCCACCCGGAATTCAGACGGCCCCTCTCCGCGTCGGCGATCCTCGAGGCGGCGCGCGAAACCGTCACCAACCGCCAGGCGATCGGCTATACGTTCGGCTTCACCCTCATGATGGGCGCCCTGATGGGCTATGTGATGTCGATCCAGCAGATCGTGTTCGACGTCTTCCGCCGCCCCGAGCTGATTGCCGCCACGTTCGCCGGAGTCGCCGGACCGATGGCGCTA
>JAQGLD010000394.1 GCA_028293055.1 Alphaproteobacteria bacterium | reverse complement strand
ATGCGGCCGATCCTGTCGGCGCTCGGGCTCTCGCGCCTCGCCCCCGGCGATATCGATTTCGATCCCGGACCCGGCCCGCGCAGCTTCGATCTGCCCCTGGTCGGGCGCGTCGGATTCCAGCTCTGCTACGAGATCGTCTTCTCCGGAGAGGTGATCGACCCGAAGGCGCGGCCGAATTTCCTCTTCAACCCGTCGAACGACGCCTGGTTCGGCCGCTGGGGTCCGCCCCAGCATCTCGCCCAGGCAAGGATGCGGGCGCTGGAGGAGGGCATGCCGGTGCTTCGCTCGACTCCGACCGGCATCTCGGCGGTGGTCGACGCCGACGGGCGGCTGCTCGCCAGCCTGCCCTGGCGCAAGGCCGGAGTGATCGACACGACGGTTCCGAGCCCGCGCCCGCCGACCCTGTTCGCGCGGTTCGGCAATGCGTTGCCCTTGCTGTTCGCGCTGCTGCTCGCGCTCGCCGCACTGCTGCCGGAGCGGATTGCGGCGCGTCGCAAAGCAGGGTAGAGGCGGCGCATATAAGGATATCTTTATATCCTGATTTCCCAACCGCATCGCTTTCAGGAAGGCCGTCTTTCTCCATGCGCAGCAACTATCTCTTCACGTCCGAATCGGTTTCGGAAGGCCATCCCGACAAGGTCGCCGACCAGATTTCCGACGCGGTCGTCGATCTGTTCATCGGCCGCGATCCCGAGGCTCGGGTCGCCTGCGAGACGATGGTGACGACCAACCGCATCGTCCTTGCCGGGGAAGTGCGCTGCCAGGGCGACACTCCGCCGACGATCGACGAAATCGAGAAAGCGGCGCGCGAGACGGTCCGGAAGATCGGCTACGAGCAGCATGGCTTCCACTGGCAATATGCCGAATTCGCGTGCCATCTCCACGCCCAGTCGGCCGACATCGCCGTCGGAGTCGACGAGGCCGGCAACAAGGACGAGGGCGCCGGCGACCAGGGTATCATGTTCGGATTCGCCTGCGACGAGACTCCTGACCTGATGCCGGCGACGCTTTATTATTCGCATCGCGTGCTCGAGAAGCTCGCCCTCGACCGCCATCGCGGCACGGTCGATTTCCTCGAGCCGGACGCCAAGAGCCAAGTCACCCTCGCCCACGAGAATGGCCGGCCCGTGCGCGCGGTCAAGCTGGTCGTTTCGACCCAGCATGCCAAGGGCTGCGACCAGTCCAGGCTTCGCGACTATGTGAAGGGCGTGTTCGACGAGGTCATGCCGCAAGGCTGGCTGCCGGGCGACGAGGACATCTTCGTCAACCCGACCGGAGTGTTCGAGATTGGGGGCCCCGACGGCGACGCCGGCCTCACCGGCCGCAAGATCATCGTCGACACCTATGGCGGCGCGGCGCCGCACGGCGGCGGCGCCTTTTCGGGGAAGGATCCGACCAAGGTCGACCGCTCCGCCGCCTATATCAGCCGCTATCTCGCCAAGAATGTCGTCGCCGCCGGCCTCGCCCGCCGCTGCACGATCCAGCTCTCCTACGCGATCGGAGTCGCCGAACCGCTGTCGCTCTATGTCGATCTGCACGGCACCGAGCTGAACGGGGTGACGGCCGACCGGCTCGAGGCCGTACTGCCCGACCTCGTCCGGCTGACTCCCAAGGGCATCCGCACCCATCTCGGCCTCAACAAGCCGATCTACCTGCCGACCGCCGCCTACGGCCATTTCGGCCGCCGCGCGGACGGCGACTTCTTCACCTGGGAGAAGACCGACCTGGTCGACGCCCTCAAGCAGGCGATCTGACGCTCTCTTCCCTCCCCTTCGGGGGAGGGGGCCAGGCGCGCGCCATGAACGACCCGACCACCCTTCGCCGCCTCTATGGCCGCCGCTCCGGCCACAAGCTGCGCCAGGGCCAGTCGGCTTTGCTCGAGCAATTGCTTCCGGCGCTGAGCGTTCCCGAAGAGGGGCCGCTCAGCGCCGAGATCCTGTTCGGCGACTCGCGCCCGCTCCATTTCGAGATCGGCTTCGGCAGCGGCGAGCATCTCGCCTATCGCGCCGATCTGCTGCCCGACCACGGCTTCATCGGCGCCGAGCCCTTCCTCAACGGAGTCGTCGGAGCGCTCGTCCACATCCGCGACAACCATCTCGGCAACGTCCGGCTCCACATGGGCGATGCGTTGAACGTGCTCGAGCGCCTGCCCGACGCCTCGCTGAGCTTCGTCTATCTCCTCCACCCCGATCCCTGGCCCAAGGCGCGCCACTCGAAGCGCCGCATGGTCAATCCCGGCCCGCTCGACCTGATCGCTGCCAAGCTCAAGCCCGGCGGCGAGTTCCGGCTCGGCACCGACGACCCGACCTATTGCCGCTGGTCGATGATGGTGATGAACGGGCGGGCCGATTTCGAATGGCTGGCGGAGAGCGCCGCCGACTTCCTCACCCGCCCGGGTGGCTGGCCCGAGACCCGCTACGAGTCCAAGGCGCGCCGGCAGGGCCGCGAAGTCTGGTACTTCCGCTACCGGCTGGCCTGATCGCCCCCGAAGGTCCGAATTACCGCGGCGGAGTCAGCTTGAGCAAATGCCCGCCAGAGCCCTTCTCGCCATCCTCGAGCAGGTAGATCGCGCCGTCCGGGCCCTCGACCACATCGCGGATCCGCTTGCCCATTCGCCACTGGTCGGCCTTGCGGGCGGTAGCGCCTTCGATCTCGATTCGAAGCAGTGCCTCGCCGGACATCGCGCCCATGAATGCCGATCCCTTCCACCTGGGCCATAATTTCCCGTCGTAGAACATCAGGCCGGCCGGCGAGATGCTTGGGTTCCCGAACAGGACCGGGGCCTGGAATTCGGGATGGGTGGGATGATCCGGGATCGGAGTCCCGTGATAATTGTCGCCGTTCGAGACGATCGGATAACCGTAATTCCTGCCCTTCTCGATCAGGTTGAGCTCGTCGCCCCCCT
>JAQGLD010000362.1 GCA_028293055.1 Alphaproteobacteria bacterium | reverse complement strand
CCATCTCAGGAGCGTAGCCGGCCTCGGTCAGGGTCTCGAATCCGGCCATGATTAGGGCGGTGACTCCGCCGCAGAGCACCGCCTGCTCGCCGAACAGATCGGTCTCGCATTCCTCCTTGAACGTGGTCTCGATTACCCCAGAGCGGCCGCCGCCGACCGCGCTCGCATAAGACAAGGCGACCGCCTTGGCATAGCCATTGCCCTTGCCGCCCTGGGCCTCCTGGGCGACCGCGAGCAGACATGGCACGCCCCCGCCCTTCACATATTCGGAGCGGACGGTGTGGCCTGGGCCCTTGGGGGCGACCATGAACACGTCGAGGTCGGCGCGCGGCTCGATCAGGCCGAAATGAATGTTTAGGCCGTGGGCGAAGGCGAGCGCGGCGCCGGGCTGCATGTTCGGGGCAAGATCGCGCTCGTAGATCGCCGCCTGATGCTCGTCGGGCGCGAGGACCATGACCACGTCGGCCCAGCCGGCGGCCGCCGCCGGAGACATTACCCTGAAGCCGGCGGCCTCGGCCTTGCGCGCGGAATCGGAGCCCTCGCGAAGCGCCACGGCGACCTCGCGGACTCCGGAATCACGAAGGTTCTGGGCGTGGGCGTGGCCCTGGCTGCCATAGCCGATGATCGCGACCTTCTGGCTCTTGATCAATTCCTGATCGGCGTCGCCGTCATAATAGACTTTCATGGTTTCTTCCCTGATTCCGTGTGTTTTCAGATGGCCTCGCGGCCGCGAGAGATTGCGACGACTCCGGTGCGGGCGACCTCGACGAGGCCGACCTCCCGCATCAGGTCGACGAATGTGTTGATCTTGTCGGTGCTTCCGGTGAGCTCGAAGACGAAGCTCCCGGTGGTCGCGTCGAGCACACGGGCGCGGTAGATTTCGGCCAGGCGCATCGCCTCGATGCGATGCTCGCCGGTCCCGGCCACCTTGACCAGGGCAAGCTCGCGCTCGACATGCGGGCCCTCGGCGGTGAGATCGGCGACCTTGTGGACCGGCACCAGCCGGTCGAGTTGGGCGATGATCTGCTCCATGACATGCGCCGATCCGCAGGTCACGATCGTGATCCGGCTGAGCGTCAGATCCTCGCTGACATCGGCGACGGTCAGGCTCTCGATATTGTAGCCTCGCGACGAGAACAGGCCGGCGATGCGCGCGAGGATGCCCGATTCATTGTCGACCAGCAGCGAGAGGGTGTGCCGCTCGGCGGCTTCGGGCTTGATGTGCAGCATCAGACCAGCGCCTTCGCTTCGTCGTCCATCTCGCCCGAAACCTCTTCTGCCTGGAGGATCATCTCGGTGTGGGCGGCGCCCGAGGGAATCATCGGGAAGCAGTTGGCGAGCTTGGCGACCCGGCAGTCGACCATCACCGGGCCGTCATGGTCGATCATCGCCTGGATCCCGGCATCGAGCGCGTCGGGGTGCTCGATGCGGATCCCCTTCCAGCCATAAGCGTCGGCGAGCTTGACGAAATCGGGCAGCGCCTCGCTATAACTCTCCGAATAGCGGCCGGCATAGGTCAGCTCCTGCCACTGGCGGACCATCCCCATATATTCGTTGTTGAGGATGAAGACCTTGATCGGCAGCCGGTACTGGGCGGCGGTCGACATCTCCTGGATGTTCATCAGGATCGAGGCCTCGCCGGCAATGTCGATGACCAGGGTGCCCGGGTGGGCGAGCTGCGCTCCGATCGCCGCCGGCATGCCGTAGCCCATCGTTCCGAGCCCGCCCGAGGTCAGCCAGCGATTGGGCTCCTCGATCGGGAAATGCTGGGCGGCCCACATCTGGTGCTGGCCGACCTCGGTCGAAACGATCGGCTTCCTGTCGCGAGTCAGCTCCCACAGCCGGCGGATGGCGTGCTGCGGCATGATCGTGTCGGTCGAGGCCGGGTAGGACAGGCTCTTCCTGGCGCGCCACTCGCCGATCGACTGCCACCAGCCGCCATAATCGCGGCGTTGCTCGCCTTTGTCCTTCCAGCCGCCGATCATCGCGTCGAGTGCCCGGCCGGCGTCGGCGACGATCGGCAGGTCGACCCGGACATTCTTGTTGATCGAGGCGCGGTCGACATCGACGTGGATCTTCTTCGATCCCGGCGAGAAGGCATCGAGCCGTCCGGTCACCCGGTCGTCGAAGCGAGCCCCGACGCAGAGGATCAGGTCCGCGCGATTCATCGCCATATTGGCTTCGTAGGTGCCGTGCATTCCAAGCATTCCGAGCCATTGCGGCGACGAGGCCGGAAAGACTCCCAGGCCCATCAGGGTCGCGGTGACCGGAGCTCCGGTCAGCTCTGCAAGCTCGCGCAGCGACCGGCTCGCGGCGGGTCCGGCGTTGATGATTCCGCCGCCCGCATAGATGATCGGCCGTTCGGCCGCGGCGAGCATTTCGACCGCCGCGGCGATTCCGGCGGGGTCGGGCTCGAATGCCGGCCGGTAGCCGCGATGGCGACTTTGCTCGGGCCGGGTGTAGGTCGCGGACGCCACCTGCACGTCCTTGGGCAGGTCGACGACGACCGGA
>JAQGLD010000096.1 GCA_028293055.1 Alphaproteobacteria bacterium | reverse complement strand
GGCTGATCCTGCCGCCGCTGCCCGTTCTGTTCCCGAACGCCCCGCTTCCCCCCGTCGTTATCTTCATCCCGACGACGGCGGACCTGGCCGCGCCCCAGCCCGCAATGTCCGCGAATTGGGAGTGGATGCCCTTGATCGTGGCCCTCTGGGCCGGGGGCGCGGTCATTTTCCTGACCCTGCAATGGCTCGATTATCGCGAGTTCCTCCACAGGCTGGCGGTGAGCGCCCGCCCGGCACGGCCGCCTTCCTATGGAGGCATCTCGATTCTGGTCAGCCCCGAGGTCGACGGACCGATCGCGCTCGGCCTGCTCCACCGCAAGATCATCGTGCCGGCCGACTTCCTCCGCCGCTACAGCCCGGCCGAACGAAGGCTGGCGATGGAGCATGAGCTGATCCATCATCGCCGCGGCGACATGTGGTGGAACCTCGCCGCTTTGGTCGTGCTCGCGCTCAACTGGTTCAATCCGGTCGCCTGGTTCGCGTTCGGCGCCTTCCGCAGCGATCAGGAGCTCGCCTGCGACGCAGCAGTCGCCGCCCGTGCCTCGCTCGACGAGCGTCACGATTATGCCAGCGCGCTGGTCAAGTCGGCCAGCCGGCCCGGGCTGATCGCGGCCTGCCCGCTGACTCGAATCGGCCAGCTCAAGCACCGCCTGCGCATGATGCGCAGCCACCGCATCACTCGTTGGCGCTCGGCCGGCGGGGCCTCGGCGATCGCCGCGCTGGCGTCCGGCGCCTTCGTCCTGGGCACGCCGGGCTTCAACCATCAGCCCGAGAGGCACGTCGTCTACCTGCGCGCTCCGACGCCTGCGCCGGACTCTGCGCCGCTCCGAGTCGCCAGCGCCGCAGCGCCCGCCGTCAGGAGCTGGGCCAGCGCGGTCTCGCGGCACCACCGCCTTTCGGCCGCGGTCCGTCACCCCGCCGCTTCGCGCCCGGCCGATCCGGACCTGCTCGCTCTGGCATCGGCGACCGTCCCGAACCTCCCCGACGTCGAGATGCCGACTTTGAAACCACTTGCGGGCATTCGCACCGAGCGGACGGTCCGGATCCTTCGGGCGGCAGGCTTCACCGTGCGCACCTATCATGCGGCGACATGGTCCGGCGGGGAACCGGAAATCCGGCAGAATCTCGAAACCCTCTCTCGGCTCCTGTCCGATCTCGGCGGCGAGCTCGACGAGTCCGATCTGCAGACGCTCAGGACCGCGATCGACTAGATGCACGGTCGACTGAAGATCAAGGTGTTGAAAGCCGATATCAGGGAGAATGGAGCATGAATCGCAACGTGAAATGGCTCGCCGCTTCGCTGCTCGTCGCCGGGAGCGCCGCTGCGCCGTCGCTGGCGCACGATCCGGAGCAGAAGCAGAAGATCATCATCATGACCGACCGCGAAAGCGACGGCGACAAGCACGAAGCGCTCGATCATCGCGCTTCGCAGCTGGTCATCGCGGAATGCAGCGGTGACAAGACCGAAGTGTCGGGCGGATCGGAGGCGAAAGGCGAGAAAGCGAGGATCGTGATCTGCAACCGCGGCAATGCCAGCGCCGCGGACCGCACCAAGCGGCTCGAGCATGTCATCGAACGGATCAATTCGGACAACGAGCTCAGCGTCGAGACGAGGGCCCAGATCACCACCGCGCTTCGCGACGCGATCAACAGGCTCGCCGCCGCCCACTGATCCGCAGGGAGGAAAGCGGAAGGGGTGGGGGCTTCGCGGCCTCCGCCTTTTTCGCCGCCGTTTCGCGGCGAGGTTGGTTTCCGGGCCGCCCGGTGCCACATCGGTGCGATGGCAGCATCCACCGGCAGGATCGAGCGCGTCACCCCACTGGTAAGGCGGGTGCTCGCGCCCAATCCCTCACCCTTCACTTATACCGGGACGCAGACCTATATCGTCGGATCGGGCGACGTCGCGTTGATCGATCCCGGGCCCGATCTCGAAGCGCATGTCGACGCTCTGCTCGCAGCCGTCCGCGGCGAGACGGTGCGTGCCATCCTCTGCACTCACACCCACCGCGACCACAGCCCCGCGAGCCGCGCGGTCGCCGCGGCGACTGGCGCCGAGATCGTCGGCTGCGCCCCTCTCGTCCTCGTCGACGACGGCCCGCGCTCCGACGAATCCTTCGATACGGATTACCGGCCGGATCGGGTGCTCGCCGACGGGGACCGCGTTGCGGGTGCGGGCTGGACGCTGGAGGCGGTGACGACTCCGGGCCATACTTCGAACCACCTCGCCTTCGCCCTGACCGAGGAGTCCGCTCTGTTCAGCGGCGATCACGTGATGGGCTGGTCGACGACGGTGGTGGCGCCGCCGGATGGCGACATGGCGGTCTATATGGCAAGCCTCGACAAGCTGCTCGCCCGGCCCGACCGCATCTATTATCCAGCGCACGGCCCGGCGATCGACAAGCCCGGCGACCATGTCCGTCGACTGATCGCGCACCGCCGGGGGCGCGAGCGTCAGATCCTCGCCGAGCTCGAGGCGGGAGAGGGGGATATCGCGGAGATGGTCGAGCGCCTCTATGCGGACATCGATCCGGGGCTCCATCCGGCCGCCGCCAGGTCGGTGCTGGCGCATCTGATCGATCTGGAAAGCCGGGGCCTGGCCGCTCGGGACGGCTCCGGATGGCGGCCAGGACAGACGCTCTCCTCTTGAAATCGGACCTCGCCGGATTGATTTGACTCGACGGCGCGCATAATCCGCCAGCCACCGGTGCAGTTCGTACGCGATGCAGCGGTCCAATAATCGGGTCGGTTCCGCGATCGCCAG
>JAQGLD010000335.1 GCA_028293055.1 Alphaproteobacteria bacterium | reverse complement strand
TCGCGCGCGACATAGAGCTCGACCCCGCGGGCGCGGGTCCTGTCGATATTCTGCACATAGGTGCCGACGGCCGGCGGAGCCACCGGCAACGGCCCGGTCTGCGAGATCAGGGCATCCCTGACGACTTCGTTGAACACGGACAGGCGCGCGGTGCCGTGCGCGTCGCGATGTTCGAGCGCGAGCTCCTCGGAGCGGGCGCGTTCCGGCCGCAGGCTCGGATCGGGCAAAGCGGGCACCGGCGTGGTCACGATCTGATAGAGCTCGCCGACGGTCGGGAAGCGCCAGGCCTGACCGAACGAGAAACGAGCGGTCAGCCGAGGGGCGATCGCATAAGCGAGCGTCGCCTTGGGCGAGAATTTCGCGCTGCTCAGCGTCGGCTGGCGGATCGGGCCGATCGCCGGCGATTGGGAATAATTGACCCCTCCATAAGCGCGCCAGACTTCGTATCGGCCGCCGATGGTCAGCGTCAGCGGCTCGAGCGGGCGCCACGCATCCTGCGCCCAGAGCGCGTAGGTGCGGGTCTTGCCGCTGCCGGCCAGGTTGAGTGTCCCTTTCGAGCCGTGCAGCCAGTCGGCGCTGTCGTAGCGGTTGCTGTCGATCTCGAACCAGTCGCCATGCCCGCCGAAGCTGACCAGATGGGTGGCTTGCGAATCCGATCGCCAGGCACCCTTGGCGTCGAGGGTCTTCCAGCCGGTGCCGTGGAGGTCGGTGATGAACCCGGCGCCTCCGCTCCGGCCCGCGGGCAAGGCCGCGTTGGAGATACGCTGGATGTCCTTGCCGACATCGTAGAGCGTCCCGATCAGGTGCCAGTCGAAGCGGCTGGAGCTGCCGTTCAGCGAGAGGCTGTGGGACCATTGACGCTGCCGGACATGATAGACCTGCCCGGAGAATGTGCTCGCCGGGATCGTGTAGGCCCGCCCGCCGATATTGAGCGAGCCTGCATAGACCGGCGCGCCATTCGCGCCGCTGCCAAGATAGGTCTCCACGTTCGAGCTGGTATCGTTGAGGAACAGGCTGCCGACATAGGTCAGGCGCAGGTTCGGGGTCAGATCGAGGGCCGCCTTGATCTTGAGCCGATCCTGCACCTGATGCTCGAGCCCGGTCGCTCCGAGCACCCGGATCGCCTGCCCATTGCGGTTGAGATCGTCATAGCCGCCGATCGTCGGAGCGCCCGCGCTGCCCGCCGCAATCGGCCGTAAGGCGGTGGCGAATCCGAGCGGCTGGCCCCGGCTGTCGACATGGTCGGCGCTCGCGAAGACGGCGAGCGCGCCGAACCGGTCGCCGAACGTGCCGCCGAGCCGGTAGGCCGGCAAAGTCCGATGCGTTCCGTACAGGTCGAAGCGCTGCACGCTGGTCCCGGCGTCTAGCGTCGCTTCGAACCGGTCGGGCAAGCGAGTGGTGATGTTGACGACGGCGCCGATCGAATTGCCCGGATAGGCGGCCGAGAAAGGCCCGTAGAGTATATCGATCCGCGCGATCTCTTCCACGCTGACCAGGCTCCAGCGCGGCGAGGCGCTCGTATTGTTGTTGCCGATCAGCGCGGAGAGGATCGCTCCATCCGCGTAGATCAGGCTTCGAGCGCTGGCGCCGAGGCCGGACGTGCGCGTGGCGAGCGGCGCCTGGCTGTCGCCGATGTGGCGCTTGCGGACCACCAGGCTCGGCAGATATTTGAGCGTGTCCTCGACATTGATCGCGTTGATCGTGGCCGCGATCGTCTCGGCGTCGAGCGAGGCGCGCGACGATGGCGCATTCTCGATCGTCTCGGCCTGGCGCTGCGCCGTGACCAATATGTCGGGCGCTGGCGCGTCGGCATCGCCGTCTGCGGCGAGGCTCCGCCCGGGCAGCAGGGCTGCCCAGGCCAGAGCGATCAGGCGCGCACTCGGCGCGCGAAGGCAAGGCATGATGGTCTCCGTCTGATCGGGAAGGATCGTCGATCACACGGGCGCGGGAGGTCCTGTCGAAGGCGGTCGCGGCGCGGCGAGCGGCGGCGCGGTCGCTGCCAGAGCAGCGAACATGGCGGGCGCTGCCCGCGGCAGAGGCTGCGGCGCGAGCAGCACCGGCGCGGGCGGTAGTGCCGGCGCGGCGAGCGCCGCATAGGGGCATGGGCTCTCCTTGTGGGTCGCCGGATGGCCGTGATGGTGCTTGCCGTGGCTCTGGGGGATCGGTCCCGCATCCGGGCACAGGATCAGAGCCGGGCTGCCGGCCGTGGCAGGCCCGATCATATAGCCGGCCGGCACGAACGTGCGCAGCACCAGCGCGCAGAAGAACAGGCCCAGGAGGGCCGGTCCGGATCTCCATCGCTGGCGCGAAAGCCGAGTCACCACGCCCCCTTACCCGCCCACCTCCCGGCGCAACAGGGCCGTCGCACCCGATCCTCCCAACGAAACCCTATCGCGTCCGTTCTGAACCGGCGGAACGCCGCCGAGCACCAAGCATTGGGTGCAGACATCCAGAAAGGCGCATGATGAATATTTACCGGAGGGGCGCGGCGCTTGTCCTCGCGCTGGCTCTGACCGCGTGCGGCGACCGGGCCCGGCTCGATGTCGCCGAGGGCATGGGCCCGGCGCCTGTGCTTCCGGCGCCGGTCCGCGCACTTATCCCGACGATCAAGGTCGCCACTGCGACGGGCTGGCCGGCCGGCGCGACTCCGGTGGCGGCGTCCGGCCTCAAGGTCGCTGCCTTCGCCTCGGGACTCGACCATCCCCGCTGGCTCGCGGTTCTGCCCAACGGCGATGTGCTGGTCGCTGAGACCAACGCCCCGGTCCGCCCGAAGGACAATCGCGGCATCAAGGGCTTCTTCTTCAAGCTGTTCCAGAAGAAAGGCGGCGGCGCGGTGCCGAGCGCCAATCGAATCACCCTGCTCCGCGATTCCGATGGGGACGGCGTCGCCGAGACCCGAACCTTATTCCTGACCGGGCTCAATTCGCCGTTCGGGATGGCGCTATCGGGCGACACCTTGTTCGTTGCCGACACCGACGCCTTGCTGGCTTTCCCTTATTCGACGGGCACGACTTCGATCGCTGTACCGCCGCGGCGGCTGGCCGGTCTCCCCGCGGGCGAGATCGATCACCATTGGACCAAGAATGTGGTCGCCTCGCCCGACGGCGCCCATCTCTACGTGGCGATCGGATCCAATTCCAATGTCGGCGAGAATGGCATTGCGGCAGAGGAAGATCGTGCCCGGATCTGGGAGGTCGATCCCGCGACCGGCGCGCACCGCGCGTTCGCGACCGGGCTGCGCAACCCAGTCGGCCTCGCTTTCGAGCCGGCGAGCGGCCGGCTCTGGGTCGCGGTCAACGAGCGCGACGAGCTCGGCTCCGACCTCGTCCCCGATTACATGACCTCGGTTGCCGAAGGCGGCTTCTACGGCTGGCCGTTCAGCTATTACGGCCCCCAT
>JAQGLD010000308.1 GCA_028293055.1 Alphaproteobacteria bacterium | reverse complement strand
GGCGTGGCCGGCGGCGGCCAGCAGGGCGGCTACAACAATATCAACAATTCGACGACCCTGAACCTGAGGGGCCTCGGACCCGACGCCACCCTCACCCTCGTGAACGGGCATCGCCTTGCCTATGACGCGGTCATCCAGGGCGTCGACATCTCCGCCATCCCGCTTGCTGCGGTCGAGCGGGTCGAGGTGATTACCGACGGTGCTTCCGCCCTTTACGGCTCGGACGCGGTCGGGGGAGTCGCCAACATCATCCTTCGGCACGATTATGACGGCGCCCAGGTCACCGCTCGGGCCGGTGGCGCGACGGCCGGCGGCGACCAGCAGCAGCAGCTTAGCGCCATTGCCGGCGCCCGCTGGTCTTCGGGCGGGTTCATGGCTGCGTTCGACTTCAACCGATTCACTCCGATCCTCGCCGACCAGCGCGACTTCACAGCCACGATCAGCCCGAGCCAGAGCCTGATCACCCGGCAGTCGCAGGCGAGCCTGATCGTGTCGGGCCACCAGCGCCTCGGAGCCTCGCTAGAGCTGGTGCTCGATGCCGAGGCGACGGAGCGCAAGAGCCAGAAGTCGAACGCCTTCAGCGCCACTGCCCCAGTGACCACTAGCGGCCTGTCGAACCGACCCAAGGTCGACAGCTGGTCGGTCAATCCAGGGCTTCGAATCGCGCTGCCGGCGGGCTGGGAGGCAAGCCTCACCGCCAGCGCGGCGTCGAGCCGGACCGACATATTCGGGCGGCGCTACGCCAATAGCGTGATGACACCGGCCCGTGTCGTCTACGTCAACCGGCTACGGGACGCGGAAGTCGGAGCCGAGGGGGCCCTTTTCGAGGCGCCAGGCGGCGAAGCGCGGCTCGCTCTCGGCGGCGGCTGGCGCTCGCTCAAGCTCGACGCTTTCAACCAGGCATTCGTCAGCGGCGCCCTTACGACCAATCGCCACACGATCGGGCGACTCGATGCCCTGTTCGGCTATGGCGAGCTGTCGCTGCCAGTCGTCGGAGCAGCCAACAGGCTGCCGCTGGTCGAGCAGCTAAGCCTCAGCGCCGCCTTGCGCTACGAGCGCTATGCCCATGTCGGTGCCGTCGCGACGCCCAAGCTTGGCCTGATCTACGCGCCGCACCGGGACATAAGGCTGAGCGCGACCTGGGGCCGCTCGTTCAAGGCGCCGACCCTGTTCCAGACCAGCCAGCTCATCCAGGGCAATCTCTATTCCTCGAGCCTGTTCGTCGCTCCAACGCCCCCTTTTCCAGCGGGCTCGACCGTGCTCGTGCTGGACGGCGGCAATCCCGATCTTCGTTCCGAGCGCGCCACCACCTGGTCAGCGAGCCTCGAGCTTCATCCGCTCAAGGCGCTCGAGCTCGAGATCAGCGGGTTCGACGTCAAATATGAAGGGCGGGTCGGAATCCCGGTGCAGAGCACGCTCGGCGCCTTCGCCAATCCCATCTATAGCGGTCTCATCCTGTTCCGGCCGACCCTCCAGCAGGTCGGAGCGGTGGTCGCAGGCCTTCCCCAGGGCGTCGTCAACCAGTCGGGGCGCCCCTACGACCCGGCGACCATCGCTGCAGTTCTCGACGAAAGGCTGGCCAACACGGCGCATGAGCGCGTTCGCGGAGTGGATCTGGCCGCGCGCTATGGCGCCGATCTTGGTGGCGGACGGCTCTCCGTCGAGACCGCGGCAAGCTATCTGGAAGGCCACCGCCAGCTCGCCGAGGGCCAGCCGACCCTCCAGCGGGCCGGGCTGATCTTCAACCCGCCGCACTGGCGCGGACGCGCAGGCGCCGGCTGGCAAGGGTCGGCCTTCGGCCTGTCCGCGCTGCTCAGCTATATGGGGGCGACCAGAGACGACCGGTTCGGTTTCGCCCGGGTCGGCAGCTTCACCACGCTCGACCTCAACGCTCGGGTCGGCAGCCGAGCCCCCGGGGGACCGCTCGGCGGCTGGGAAGTTCGCCTGTCCGCGCTCAACCTCCTGAATGCGAAGCCGGCCGCAATCCGCAACACGGATCCGACCGCAGTGCCCTACGACTCGACCAACCAGTCGCCGGTCGGCCGGCTGCTCAGCCTCTCGGTGACCAGATCATGGTGAGCGCAGCACTGGCAGCCACTTTGCTCGCATTACCCACAGTCCAGGCGGGATCGGCCACCTCCGCCGCAGCCCCCGTGGAGACCTGCGCGGACCTGGTCCCGGACCCGGTCACCCCCGGAAAGGCGAGTCGTGCGCTCTTGCCCGAGGATCTGGTCCGCCTGCGGGATATCGGGCCAGTCGATCCCTCCGAGCAGGCGACGCGCCTGTTCACCTTGTCTCCGGACGGACTGCAGCTCGCCTTCCAGCTGCGCCGGGCAGACCCCGGGCGCAACCTCTACTGCCAGGCGATGATCGTGATGGAGGCGCGCGCGGGCGCGCCTCCACGCATCGTGGACAGCGGAGGAGAGCTGATCCGCGCGACCTTCGACTTTCGGGGCAAGGCCGCCTTCCCTTCCGGAATCCCGCTGGTGGTGACTCCGCGCTGGTCGCCCGACGGGCAGTGGATCTACTTTCTCAAGCAGACCGGCGGACCGGTGCAGGTGTGGCGCGCGCGCGCCGACGGGACCGGAAGCGAGGCGGTCACGCATAGCGAGGTGGATATCGAGAATTTCCGGGTCGCACCCGGCGGCCGCACCCTGCTTTTCGAAAGCCGCCCGGCGCTGCGCGAGGCGCGCGACGCGATCGAGCGCGAGGGCCTTTCGGGCTTCCATTATGACGACCGCTACTCGCCGGTCTCCAGCAGCCGGCCCTTCCCGCCGGCACCGATACCCCGAACCGCTTTCGTCCAGGCGCTGGACAGCGGCGCTGTGCGCGCCGCGAGCGAGGCCGAAACGGAGACGCTCCACGCTCCGCCCGGCAAGGATGAGGGCGAGTGGAATTCGGCGCTCGCCCCCAATGGACGGCGGGCCTGGATCCGTCCCGACCCGACCCTCCTGTCCGGGGGAAGCCTGGTGGCCGAAGGGCCGGGCGGCGCGCAGCTCGCCTGCCACGCTCCCGCCTGCCGGGGGGCAAGGCGGCCCTGGTGGTATAAGGGCGCGGTCCGCTTCCTCGCACGCGAGGGCTGGGCCCGCGGGTCGACGGCCGTCTACCAATGGGTGCCCGGAGCAGCAGCGCCGAGGCGTCTCTACACGAGCGACGATGTGCTTGCCGATTGCGAGCCCTCCGCGGGGGCCCTGATCTGCCTTCGCGAAGGCTCCCTGACGCCACGCCGGCTCGAGCAGCTCGACCCCGTTACCGGCCGCCGCGAGCTGTGGTTCGATCCCAATCCCGAGTTCGCGGCCTTGAGACTTGGCCGTGTCGAGCGGCTCCACTGGCGCAACGCCTTCGGCTTCGAGACGATCGGGGACCTCGTCTTCCCGGTCGGCTACCAGCCCGGCATCCGATACCCGCTTGTCGTCGTCCAGTATGACACACGAGGCTTCCTGCGTGGCGGGACCGGCGACGAATTCCCGATCCAGGCCTTCGCCAATCGCGGCTTTGCGGTGCTCAGCGTCAGCAGGCCGGCCTCGGCTGCAGACGCCCTCGCTCTGACCGATCCGGACGAGGCCGACCGGCTCAGCCTCGAGGGCTTCCGCGACCGGCGAAGCATCGTTTCCTCGATAGAGACCGGAGTCCGAATCGCGATCGACCGCGGCGTCGCCGATCCCGGCCGGATCGGGATCACCGGCCTCAGCGATGGAGCGACCACCGTCTCCTTCGCCCTCATCCACGACGATCTCTTCTCGGCCGCGGCCGTCGCCAATTGCTGCTTCGAGCCATCGCTCCCATTCCGGGTCGGCCCGTCCGCGGCGCGCCATTTCTACAAGGCCGGCTATCCCAGGCTCACCGACCGGGCCGAGGATTTCTGGGCGGAGATGTCGCTTGTCCGCAACGGCCGCCGGATCCGAGCGCCGATCCTCTTCCAGGTCTCCGACGATGAGCTGATGAGCACGCTGGAGACCTTTACCGGGCTTCGCGAGTCCGATTTGCCCGCGGAC
>JAQGLD010000278.1 GCA_028293055.1 Alphaproteobacteria bacterium | reverse complement strand
GATTCCGGCGTTCGCGGGGAATGACGTTTCTAACCAAGCTCTCTGAATTTCAACACACTGTCGGTGGCAAACTGGATGTGTCGATCCTGCAGGCGCTCAGCCGGTAGCGCCGGCGTATTCCTGATTCACCTGGAGCCCAGGGGAGGCTGGCCGTTTGGCTCGCAAGCGGGAGACCCGCCGGGTCTGCGTCTATCGCGACGCCCGGAAGATCGGCACCGGATCGGTCGCGAACGATTCGTCGGTCGGCGCGAGCGCGCTTTGCGAGCTCTGCCATGCATGCTCGGCATTGCGCGCCTTGTAGGCAATCAGCTCGGGCAGCGGCATCGGCATTCCGATCTCGTAGCCCTGGAGAAGATCGCACCCGAGCAGCTGGAGCAAGCGTGCCTGCCAGTCGCTCTCAACGCCCTCGACCACCACTCGCATGTTGAGGCTGTGCCCGAAATCGGTGACCGCCCGGATGATCTGGCTGGTCTTGCGGCGATCGCCGACATTGCGAAGGAAGCTCTTGTCGAGCTTGAGTCCGTCCAGCTCGAAATTCTGCAGATAGGAGAGCGACGAATAGCCGGTGCCGAAATCGTCGAGATAGACCTTCACGCCCATCTCGCGCAGCCGCTCGAGCGAGTGGCGGGCGGCGTCGAGATTCTCGATCAGGACATTCTCGGTGATCTCGATCCCGAACTGCTCGGGCCGCACCCGCGCCTTGAGCAACTTGTCCATCAGCCGCGACACGAATTCGGGCTGGCGGAAATAGATTGGCGAGATGTTCACCGCGACCGGGATATTTTCCAGCGCGACCGCGGCGGCAAGCGCAGTCTCGATGGTCCAGTCGGTCAAGGCATTGATCTGCCCGCTCGCTTCCGCGGTCGCGATCAAAGCGGCTGGGGACACGTCGCGCAAGGCCGAGGATTGCGAGCGGAGCAGCGCCTCCGCGCTGCTCAGCATGCCGGTGCGGGCATCGACCAGGGGCTGGTAGTGGAGCGAGAAGAGATCCTCGACCATCGCCCGGCCGAGCTCGATCCTGACCGAACTCTCCCGCATCTCATGGCGGTCGAGGACATCGTCGAACACCCGGAAGCCGCCCTTCGCCGCGCCCTTGGCGGCGTACATTGCGAGGTCGGCGCGGCGGAGCAGCTCGCGGCCGGCCAGCCGCGAAGGATCGCCGACCGCAAGGCCGACCGAGGCGCCGACCTCGACCTGAAGGCCGTTGATGTGGAATGGCTCGCCGATCGCCTTGACCATTGCGGAGCCATATTCCTGCGGAACGCTGTCGGCATTCCAGGGGATCACGGCTGCGAATTCGTCGCCGCCGAGCCGGGCGAGCGCGATTCGCTCGCCGATCGCGGCCTCGGCACGCTGGGCGACCTGCTTGAGCAGGTCGTCGCCGACCCGGTGGCCGAGCGTGTCGTTCACGTCCTTGAACCGATCGAGGTCGAAGAACAAAACGATCAGCATCTCATGCTCGGCGAGCTTGGCATCCTCGAGCACCGAGTGGAACGCGGCACGGTTCATCAGGCCGGTGAGCGGATCGACGTCGAGGAGGCTGCGCAATTCGGCGATTTGTCCGGCGAGCGCGGCCGTGCGCTTCCGGCTGCCGGACCAGACCAGATAGAGCGCAGCCATGCTCGCGATCATCCCGATCGCGGCGACCAAAGCTGCCACGGATACCGCCTCGATGAAGGCGCGCCCGCCCAGGCCGATGGTCACGCCGCCGACCAGCCAGATGGCGACCGGCAGCCGACGCGCGTTGAGCGCATCGGACAGGGACCCGGGGACCCGTGAGGCGGCAGGCCATCTCATTCAGGCGCCGGAGGGCCTGGTGTTGGCGAGGGCGTCGTCGCGCTCCCGGGCCATGGCGACGAACATCGAGCGGGTCTGCTCCGAAAGCTTGCGCTCGGCCTGCTCCTTCTCGGTGGTCAGCGCGTCGATCGCCTCGCTCTGGTCGAGATGGGCGGACATGCGCGCGCGCAGGATGGCGAGGCTGATCGGCTTGAGCATATAATCGTTGGCGCCCTCGTTCATCGCGGTGACCACCGACATCTCCTCGTCCATCGCGGTGCACATGATCACCGGCAGGCGGATCTTGGGATGGATCTCGCGGATCGCGCGCAGGGTCTCGAGACCCGACATTTCGGGCATCATCCAATCGAGCAGGACGATGTCGATGCGCTGGCGGGAGAGGATCGAAAGCGCCGCCCGGCCGCTATCCGCCTGGACGGTGGCATAGCCGCTCGACCTGAGCGCGCGATCGAGCAGGACTCGATTGTCCTCGATATCGTCGACGATCAGCACGACCTTCTGCGTCGGTGCCTGGGTGGGTCCTGTCATGCCACCAACTCCTTGAGGGATTGAGCGATTTCACGGGGCGTCGAGGCCGCCTTGGCGAAGAATCGGTGGCCTGCATCGGCCAGCCTGCGATGCTGCTCGATCGAGATGTCGCAGCCCGACACGACGATAAGGGGAATGTCGCGAAGGTGGACGCTTGCGGCCAGCCGGCGGAGCAGCTCGAATCCGTCCATTTCCGGCATTGCGAGGTCGAGCACGATGGCGTCGGGGCGGTTGTCGTTCGCCATCCTCAGGCCTTCGACTCCGTCCACCGCGCGTCGCGCCGAGAATCCGACCTGGGCGACGCTCCGCACGACCAGCTCGGCCGAATCGTCGTCATCGTCGATGACGAGGATGTCTCCGGTCGCGCGCAGCCGGTAGACGTCGAGCACGTCGCGAAGCTGCTTTTCGGTGATCGGCTTGCTGAGATAGTCGGTCGCGCCGGCTTTGAGGCCTCGGGCGCGATCGTCGTCGACCGTGATCAGGATGGTCGGAATATCGCCGATTTCGGGGTCGGCGCGCAATTCCTCGAGCAATTGATAGCCGGAACGACGGGGCAGCAGGGCATCGAGCAGGATGAAGTCGGGCCGATGGAGCCGCGCCAGATCGAGCACCGTCTCGCCGCTCGTCGTCGACAGGACGCTATAGCCCATCCGCACCAGCCAGCGCTGCATCAGCTCGACCGCCGCCTCGTCGTCGTCCACGACCAGGGCGGTGTGGACCGCATCGCGCGTGGCGACGAAATTCGCGACTGCGCTGCCGGTCTCGGGGCCTTCGACCCGATCCGCAGCTGCGGAATCGACGAGCGGCAGGAGCAGTCGGAAGGTCGAGCCCTTTTCCGGCACGCTCACCACATTGCACTCGCCCCCCATCATTCCGGCGAGCCGCTGGACGATGGCCAGGCCGAGGCCGGTCCCGCCATATTTGCGCGCCGATCCGACCTCGGCCTGCTGGAACGGATCGAACAGCCGCTCGACGTCGCGCGGGCCGATGCCGATGCCGGTGTCTCGGACGGCGAATTCGATCCACGGCGAACCGTCGCGCTCGATCGGTGCGATCGCAAGCTCGACCCGGCCGTCGCGCGTGAACTTGAAGGCATTGGTCAGCAGGCAGGAGAGGCATTGGCGCAGCTTGCCGAGATCGCCGACCATGATCCCGATATCGGGATGAACCTTGAGCTCGAACCGGTTGCCGTTTGCCTTCGCGGCTTGCTGATGCGAGCCGGCGACGCCGGCGGCTAGCAAGGCGACATCGATGACCGCCCGATCGACCGACATTCGGCCTGTCTCGATCTTTGCGAGATCGAGAATGTCGTTGATCAGGGCGAGCAGGTTGCGGCCCGCCTCCTGGATCCGGCCGAGGTCGGACATGACGGAGACATTGCCTGCGTCGCTCGCATCTTCGTGAAGCAGCATCGCATAGCCGAGAATCGCATTCAGCGGCGTGCGAAGCTCGTGGCTCATGTTGGCGAGGAATTGCGATTTGGCGAGATTCTGCTCGCACGCCTGCTCGCGTGCGGTCTCCAGCTCCTCGATGATCATCCGGCTGTTGCGGGTGACCTCGCGTATCCGGCGCTGAAGCAGCCTGATGTCGCCGTCTATCTCGCTGCGAACGAGCGCCCGCCCCTGCTGCCAGCGGAAGCTTTCCAGATCCCCGGCATCGAGCTGCTCGAGCACGATCTCGATCGGCCTGACCGCGATCCCGGCGATCGCAGCGGAGGCGAAGCGGGCCGCGATCAAGGCAGCCACGAGGCCGGCGACCAGCGCCGAGCCGGCCACGACCAGCAGCGATTCGGCAGTCGCGTCGCCGACCAGGGCGGAAGCTGCCGAGCCTGCGAGCAAGGTGGCGAGCAGCACGCACAGAGTTACTGCGAACAGCGGCCCGGCGAGGGACCGCTGCGCTGCGATGGTCAGCATCGATCGCTGACCCGGCTTGGCGAAGGGTCGCCAGCTCATGACGGCTGGGCCCGGTTTGGCGCTTCCATCAGGCGGCCTTCTGAGCCGCGGGGTTGGTGATCGAGGGGGCGTTGTCGCCGCTGCGGCGCTTCGCTTCGCTGATCGGGATCTCGATGGTGAAGCTGGTTCCGACTCCGCGCTCGGAGCGCACCGCGATGGTGCCCGCCATCATCTGGCAGAATCTTTTGGTCAGAGCGAGGCCGAGGCCGGTGCCTCCGAACTTGCTGACCGTGTCGTTCTCCGCCTGGCTGAAATCGTCGAAGATGCGCTGCAGCCCCTCGGGGCTCATTCCGATTCCGTTGTCGGTCACTTCGAGGGTGATGTGATCGCCGCGGCGGCTCGAATGGCGCAGCACGGTGAGCATGATCGTGCCCTTGGTGGTGAACTTGGCGGCGTTGCTGAGCAGGTTGAGCAGGCACTGGCGCACCTTCAGCGGGTCGAGCTCCACCGTTCCGAGATCCTCGGGAATGTTGACGATCATGCGATTGTCGCGCTTGCGGATCAGCGGCATCGCGGTCGCCACCACCTCGTTGATCATCGAGGCGATCTCGACCGGCTCGGTCGCGAGCTCCAGCCGGTTGGCCTCGATCGACGAAAGATCGAGGACATTGTTCACCAAAGCCAGCAGGTGGCGTCCAGCGGTCTGGATCCGCTGGAGATCCTGCATCTTGCGGCTCGCATCGTCGCGTTCCTCGAACGTTTCGCGAAGCATCTCGGCATAGCCGATCACCACGTTGAGCGGAGTGCGAAGCTCGTGGCTCATCTTGGCGAGGAAGATCGACTTGCGCCGGCTCGCCAGCTCGGCGGCCTCCATCGCCTGGCGGACGAGGGCAAGCTCGCCGCGCTGGTCGATCGTCTCCTGCTCGAGACTGAGGCTGATCCGCATCACGGTTTCGTAGAAGAGCGACAGCATCGTCATGTAGGCGAGCGCCGCGATGATCGAGAAGGTGCTCGCCAGCCTGAGGTCGTCGGGCGCGAGCAAGGAGGGGAACTGTCCGTAGAGAAGCCGGGTCAGGATGAACGCGGCGAGCTGGAACGCGATTCCGACCAGCACCCACTTGATCGATTCGGACAGGTAGAAGAAGCCGAGGACCATGGCGATCAGGAACCAGGGCAGAAGCGGCGAGCTGATTCCGCCGAAATAGAACGAGCCGAACAGGCTGAGCCCGACCAGCATCTGGACGCTGGTCATCGCCGGGACGAGCATTCGGCCGCTGATTCGCAGCAGCAGCGGGATCGCAAGGAAGCCGGCGACCATGCATTCGGTCACCCAGAACTGCCAGGTGGCGCCGGCCACGGTGCGGGCCAGGAAGAAGGTGACGCTGTGCCCCATCAGCGGACCTGCGAGGTGGAGCAGGACGAACGTGCGGGCCATCAGGCGATCAGAATCGCTCTCCAGCATCGCTGCCGGGATGAACCAATCTATAATATCGTAGAACGACCTGCGCATCCCAGCCCCCAAAGGTTGAGGAACTGGTACGGGGGAAGGTTTAAGAAACCACAAATGCCCAACTTAACAATGGCTTAACCTTCATTGTTGTAGGCGTGTATTAATTCCGGTCGTTTCGACTGGAATCCTATCGCAGAACGGGCGGGGCGCATGAAGGTTGCAAGGAA
>JAQGLD010000101.1 GCA_028293055.1 Alphaproteobacteria bacterium | reverse complement strand
CCCGCCGAAAAGCCCATCGCGCAAACCCGCGCCGGATCGAGCGCATAATCGGCGGCGCGATGGCGGATCAGCCTCATTGCCCGCTGGGCGTCCTGAAGGCAGACATCGGGGCCTGCGCTCCAGCCGTCGGCAGGCAGCCGATAGAACAGGACGAAGCAGGTGAATCCGCGCTCGGCGAACCAGGCCGCCAGCTCATAGCCTTCCTTGTCGACGACCACCCAGGAATAGCCGCCGCCGGGCATGATCAGGATCGAGGCGCCGTTCGGCCGCCACGGCCGGAACACGGTCATGCGCGGACGGGTGATTCCGAGCACCGCGCGGTCGTTGAGCTCGCTGTCGGCGCTTCGCTCGTTGACGGTTTCGACCGGGGGATGCGCCGGCATTCCGGGCGCGCCTTTGGGCCAGAGGTCGATGGTCTCGGACGGCTCGGGCCAGGCCGGAGCGCGATTTCCGCCCGCCACGGCCGGAGGGGGAGTCTGTGCGGCTGCGGCGCCAGCCACCCCTGCGGCGACGCTTCCGAAGAACAAGGTGCGGCGGTCGATCGGCATCGTTCAGCACTCCAAATACGCAAAGGGCGGGAGCGCAGCGCACCCCCGCCCCGTCGCCCGGAACCGGTCCTAGAAGGTGTAGCGCACGCCGGCCAGGACCTCGCGGCCGGTATGGTGATAGACCGACAGCATGTCGCGCGAGTCGACATATTGGTCCTGATATTCGTCGGTGAGGTTGATCCCCTCCAGCGTGACCTTGAAATGGTCGTTGATGGTGAGCTGGATCGAGGCATCGATGTTGAGCGTGCTGTTGGTGCCCTGGACATCGTTGTTCAGCTCGCTGGCCGGAATCGCGGTCAGATATTTGCTGCGATAGGAGGCGGAGACGCGGGCGCTCAGCGCCTTGTCCTCATAATAGAGCGTGGCGTTGGCCGATTTGCGGGACAGCTGAGTCAAATCGTCGATCGCGACGACCGCACCCTGGGCGTTCAGATATTTGATCTTGGATTTCACCCCTGTAAAGTTGAGCAGCAGGCCAGTGTTGTGGAGAAATCCCGGGAGAAATCTGAGCGGCTGCTGGTAGTTGATCTCAAAGCCTTTGACCGGCCCCCCGGGCGTGTTGTTTGGCGAGGTGAAGGTGAAGTTGGTCGTTGGGTCGCACCCCGAGAGCGTGCCGCAGGCAGCGATCACGAGGCTGTTCGGCAGGCCGAACGGATTGCTCGCGAACGGACCGCGGCTCTGCGCGGTCGAGATGAAGCTGCTGACATTCTTCTGGAATAATGCCAGCGAGATCAGCGCGCCCGGCTGGAAATACCATTCGATAGCGGCGTCGTAGCTGGACGCGCGGAACGGCTGCAGGAATGGGTTGCCGGCGGTGACAGTTCGGTTCGCGCCGGAAACGTTGATGGTAGCGCCGGGATTGAGGCTTCCCAGGCTCGGCCGTGACATCACCTGAGCTGCGGCGAAGCGGATGTTGAGGTTGCGCATCGGCTCGATGACCAAGTTAGCCGATGGCAGCCAGTCCTCATATTTGCTGCGCACGGTGATCTGGTTGAGCTGATTGGCAACGATCGCGAAGCCGGTCGAGTCCTGCCGCGTCGCGACATAGCGAACGCCGACATTGCCGCGCAGCAGGAAAACGCCGAAATCGTGATTGAAGCTCGCCTGGACAAAGGCACCCTTGTCCTGCTCCTTCACGGTGGCATTGTTGCCGAGTGCCGGCCCCGGTCCGAGTGCGAAGGCACCCCCGTAAGCCGTGGCGTCGCCGAAATGGAACTGGTTATCGGCGGTGAAATAATTGGGCGCCAGGAAGCTATAGCCAAGGATGGACGTGACCTGGCTGAAACCGGCAAGGGGTGTTGCGGCGATCGCCGCCGGGATCACCGTTTCCTGGTTGGTTCCCGGGCTTGCGGGATTCTGCCGACGAAGCTCGGTGGTGTCGAACCTGTACTTCTTGTAGCTGCCGCCAAGGTCGACCTGAAACTCGTCATTGAGCTTCCAGTTGAGGCCGAGGTCCGCCATGTCGTAGGTGTTGTCCGCGGTGGCGGCGCGCAGACGGATCTGCGAAAGCACCCAGGCGGTCGGATCCGTCAGCTTCGCGGTGCCAAAGCCGAACACCGGATGCCTTCCGCTCGGCGACCCGTAATCGTAGCTGTAATTGTCGACGTTGAACTGGTCGTAGGTCAGCGTGTTCTGCACCGGATTGCGGTGCCTGGACGTGGAATGGCCGGCAAGAAAGCTCATGCTGAAACTGTCGCCAAACTTCTGCGACGCCTCGAGCGTGATCTGCTTGAACTTGGTATCGAGCTTGTCGAAGCGATCCTCGACGCGCAGGTCGACGTCGTTGAAGGTGCCCGCGTACATGACATTGTTGTCGATGCTCGAGGTCAAGACCTCGGTGTCGGCAATTCCACAACTCGTCGCGCGGTTGGCGGCAGTGCAGGCACTGCCCACGCTGAACGAAGGCGCTTCGAGGTAGCGCTCCTCGCGGGTGCCCTTGAAGTCGGCATAGAGCCCGTCGAGGCTGACCAGGGTGTTGTCCGACGGCTTCCATTGCAGCGAGGCCGTGATACCAAGTCTTTTCTGGTCATCATAATAGGAATCGACCCGCGGGAAGCGGGGATGCTGCGCTGCGTCGGCCGCCGCGCAATTTCCCGGCGCGGGCTTAAGCGCCGCGCTCCCTGCGGCGTTGAGGCAGGCAACGCCCCCGACGCTCTCGAATCCGGGAACGAACCCCAGGTCCGGGGGATTCGGCACCGCAGATGTGGGCACGCCAGGGATCAAGGCGGGTGCCCAGCGGACCGTGCTGTACCCCTCCTCGATCAGCTTTCGCCGCGTGTAGGCGACCGAGACCAACGCCCCAAGGGTGCCATTGGCAAAGGTGTCGGCGATGAGGAAGGCGCCGCGCGGCGTCGCCTTCTTGGCCAGATCGTTATAGCTTCCTTGAAGAGAGGCGGTCAGAGTGAATTTGCGATAGTCGAACGGCCGCGCGGTCCGAAGGTCGACCGTTGCGCCGAGCGAGCCCTCTTCGACCGAGGCTTCGGCGGTCTTGCGCACCGTGATCGAGTTGAACAGATCGGACGCGAAGATGTTGAAGTCGAACGAACGGCTGCGGTTGGTGCCGCCGCTCGCGTCGGCGCCGCCTGCGGTGGTCAGCGCCTCCATGCCGTTGATGCGGACGCGGGTGAATTGGGGCCCAAGCCCGCGGACCGTTATCTGCCGCCCCTCACCGCCGTCCCGCTGCAGGGCGACCCCGGGAACACGCTGGATCGATTCGGAGAGGTTGAGGTCGGGGAACTTGCCGATATCCTCGGCGAGGATGGTGTCGACCGAGGCATTCTCGGTCTGTTTGATGCTGAGCGCCTTGGCGAGGCTGGAGCGGAAGCCGGTGACGACGATCTCGGGCGCGGCTTGATCGGCGTCCGCCGAATCCGCGGCCGGGTTGGCGGCATCGGTCGTCGCCGCGGGGGCGGGAGCCTGCTGATCGCCGGCCTGCGCCTGGGCAGGAGTCGTCATGGCGACCGTGAGAACCACGAGCGACGCGGCGCCGAGCCATCGCGCCATATCCGTCGAACGCCTGTTGCGAGTTGAGTCCATTCGTGCCTCCTCTACCGGCGCCATGCGACGCCCACCCCGAAATTGACACCGGTGTCGAACCGGTACGCGCGACAATTCATGCCGCGATCAGGTTGGAAGATTGAAGCTGGTTCCTCGTCGGGCCCTGGCGACCGCTCTCCCCTCAGCGTCCGGCTATGGCTGCCGAATCGCCGCTCCGGTTCCCTTGAAGTAACCGGTGTCATAATGTGTGACTCGTGGGCCGGTGAGTGTCAAGCGGGTGTCGTTTCGAGAGGGCAACAGCGTGGCAGGATAGCCACAGATCGGCCGGGGCCTGGCGGCAGGCGGCCATGCCGTTTCATTCCCGTCCCCGGCC
>JAQGLD010000100.1 GCA_028293055.1 Alphaproteobacteria bacterium | reverse complement strand
TCCCCGCGTTCCCCGGGAGTCCGTCGTGACCGACCGTCGCCGTGCGCCGCGCAGTGCCCTGTCCACCCTGACCCGCCGCGCCCGCCCGGTCGCCGCCCCCCAGCTGCCCGAGCGGCCGGCCACCACGGCTCAAGACAGGAATTTGATGATCAGGAAGGCCGAGAGCGCGGCGATCGCGACGAGCACCGAAGTTCGGCCGACCGCCGGGCGCCCGCGCGGCAGCAGCGCGAGGGCTCCGAACAGCATGGGCATTGCCGGGAAGCTGAAAATGCAGACCAGGTCGTGCGGATAATCCGTGGCGAAGAGCGTCGCCACGGCCGCGACCGGAAGCAGGACCATGGCGGTTGCGGAAGCGGGCCAGTGGCGGGGCAGTCGGGCGGCATCGACGACCAGCAGCACGAAAAGCGCCATCCAGAGCCAGCCCAGGGCGGCAAGGCTCTCATAGGCATTGGCGATCCGGCTTTCGCCCCCGCCGCCGGGATTCGCGAAGTTCAGCGACATCGCCAGCAAGAACAGGATCGAGGCGGCGAGCCCGACGAGCAGCTCGAAGACGATCAGCGGTTTCAGCTTGACCCCTGTTCTCATCGCGCTCCCGTGGTGCAGCAGCCCCGTGAGCATGCGCGCTTTGGCACCCCTAGTCGAGCCGCGCGAAGCCGCAGGACTTGTGTTCCCCGGCGCAGGCCGGGGCCCAGTCTTTTGGGGTCGGCTGGTATCAACAAGGCAAGCTGGGCCCCGGCTTTCGCCGGGGAACGAGGATCGCTCCCGGCGCCACCGCGCTTTATCTCCGCGCCGCAGCCAGGGTGCGCTTGACGATCGCCTGGAGCCGGGCGGCCAGCTCGGGCGTCAGGCCGATATCCGCCGCCGCTTTCTCCTTCGCTCCGAAACGGGTCGGGTCGAGGCCGGTAATCGCTTCGAAATCGCTCAGCGCCTCGAGATAATAGCCCGCGGCGCTGGCGTGATAATGGTCCGCCGCCCACAGATCGACCTCGCCCTCGGCGATTCCGTCATACGGATCGGGATCGGCGACTTTTTCGGCGAAGGCGCGGTTCCAGGCGGCGCCGACCGGCACGACGACATCCACGTCGCGCGAGCGCTTCATCGCCAGCGCCGAGGCGGCGGCGAGATCCTCGGCCATCCGGGCGATCGGCTTTCCCGACCAGTGCTTGTCGGGCGGGTAAGTGAGGTCGGCCCGCGACCAGGTCGAGACCAGGGCGACCCGCACCTTGGGATTGGCCCGGCGGAAAAGCGCGGCGAGCAGGCCCGCATAAGCGACATGGACGTCCGGGTTGCCGGGGTGCGCCTCGTCGAGGTCGCTTCGCCCCTGCATGACGACTGCGTCGTAGCGGCCGGCAATGACGTCGCGGCGCTGAAGGTAATGGAAATCCAGTCCCATGGCGTCCTGGAGCTCGAGGCTCACCGTCCAGTCGAGCCCCGCCTCGTCGGCGAGCGTCTTGAAGATCGCAGGCACTCCGCCATGCCCCGCTCCGCGGAGATCGGTCACCCGGTCGGCGCCGTAGCCGTTGACCGGCGAGCCCTCGCCGCGGGTGAAGCTGTTGCCGATGAAAAGGATTGTCTTCGCCTGCGCTCCGGCGGCCGCGAACAGGAGCAAAGCGGCGGCGGCCAGGGGCCGGAGATGGAGCATGTTTCGCGTCTTTCAAAATGCCTGGCGATGCGAAGAAAGCACATATGGCGGCAGCGCTTCAGCGACGCAATGCGGGCACGGTGGAGCCGTTTCGGCCCGAGCGACGTTCATCCCGGCGAAACGACCGCCTCCCTAGGGGGCGGCCTCATTTGTCCGGAGTTCCGCTATGATCGGCTTAGTGTTCGCAGCCGCAATGGCCGCCGCCTCCCCCGCCGCGCGACCGGCCGACCCGGTGGTCGGCACCTGGATGAACCGCAAGGAGACCGTCGCGGTGGCGACCCGCCGCTGCGGACGCGCCTTGTGCGGCCGAGTGGTCTGGGCCGCGCCCCTCGCGGTGGAAGCGGCGCGTGCGGGCGGCACCGATCGGCTGGTCGGCACCGAAATCCTGCGTGCCCTCCAGCCCGCCGGACAGGGCCTGTGGGAAGGCGAGGTCTTCGTCGCCGATCTCGGCCAGGCCGCCGACGCCCAGGTGATGCTGCTCGATGCCTCGACGCTCGAGATCAACGGCTGTCAATATGGCGGCCTGCTCTGCAAGAAGCAGACCTGGCACAAGGTGCGCGCCTTACCCCGCTGACGGCTGCCCGGGCTCGGCGGTGTCGGGCCGATCGTCCTGGCGGGGCGCCAGGTCTCGCGATGTCCCTTCGCGCGGGCTGCGGTATCGCGATCGCCCTTCCTCGCGGCGGCCGAAGAAGCTCCACGGATGCTGGCCTACCGCGGCGGACACGCTGGTCACTTCCGGATGGTCGCCAAGCACGATGGCGAGTCCCCCGGTCCGCCTCAGGAAGGGCGCATCGGCCTTTAGCCATCTGGGCGCGCAGCTGCGCGGCAGGCGGCGGTCGGAAATGACGATGTCGGCGGCCGCGCAGGCGCGCTGGAGCTGGTCGTAGAGCAAGGTGGCCTTGGTTCGGGTGGCCAGGATGCGCCATTGCCGCCCATTTCGGCCGATCGTCGCGACGCAGGCATCGTCATTGCATCTCGCACCCGGCAGGCCGTCTATGTCGCGCAATTCGCTGTCGATGCCGGAGGTTTCCGAGAGCATGTCGCGGACGTAGTCGCCGGTGCGTCCGCGCAGGATCGCGACCTCCCCGCTCGGCGTGCGCAAGGCGAGATGGCGGCCGTCGCCGGTGATCAGCAGATCGGGTGCCGGGCTCGCCATCGCCCAGGCCGCTCCGAGCGTGGCGGGGACCAGTCCCCACCAGCGCCAGCGAGTCCGCCACAGCGCCATCCACAGGCCGCCGGCGAGCATCAGGCCATAAGCGGCGTCACGCATCGTCGGAAGCATCGCCATGGCGCCGGGCGCGTCCGCGACCCGGTGGGCCAGGACGAGGAGAAAGTGCAAGGCCTTCCCGACAGCCCACCAGAAGGGCGCACCGAGCCCGATCAGATCGAAGAGAAGCGCCGCGGCCTCGAGCGGCATGACGACGAAGGTGGTGAGCGGGATCGCAACGATATTGGCGAATGCGCCGTACAGGCCCGATCGGTGGAAATGGTAGAGGCTGATCGGCGCGAGCGCGGCCTCCACGACGATTCCGGTGAGGACCAGGCCTGCGACGGCGCGCCCGATCCGGACCGCCAGCCCCTCGTCGCGCGGGGCGAGAAAATCGCGCACCTTCGGATGATCGTGGAGCGCGATGATCGCGGTGATCGCTGCGAAGCTGAGCTGGAAGCTCGGCCCGACCAGCGATTCGGGCCAGAGGATCAGCACGACCAGGGCGGCGACCGCGAGCAGGCGCAGGGTCATCGCCTCGCGGCCGAGGGCGATCCCGAGCAGGACGAGCAGAGCGGCGATGCAAGAGCGCACCGTCGGCACCTCCGCCCCGGTCAGCAGGGTGTAGGCAATCCCGACCAGCGCTGCGGCGGCTGCGGCGAAGATGGTGAGGCGGAAGCGAAGCGCCAAGGCCGGGCTCAAGGCGAGCAATTTCAGGGTGAGCAGCATCACCGCTCCGACCACTGCGGTGAGGTGGAGGCCGCTGACCGAGAGCAGATGGGCGAGACCGGAGCGGCGCATCGCATTGGCATCGTCCTGACTGATGCTGCCCTGGTCGCCGGTGATCAGCGAGATCGCGATTCCGCCTTCGCCGCCGTCGCCGAGCTTCTCGCGGATATGGGCCGCGATGCGCTGACGCCATGACGCCAGCATCGAGCGCCAGCCCGAGCTGGTTCCGCCGGGCAGCGCCTCGACTGCGCTGGCCTTGCCGGTTGCTCCGATCCGCTGGAACCAGGCGCTGCGCGCGAAATCGTAGGCGCCGGGCACCGCGGGGGCATTCGGAGGCATCAGCCAGCCGCGCAGGCGCAGCCGGGCGCCCGGCTGAATGCTGGCTGCGACGCTTTTCGCCTCAGCATTGATCCGCAGCCGTGGCGGCAAATCCGGAGCGTCGACCGGCCGGACCAGCAGCCGCACTTTCTCCTTCTCGCCAGCGATGCGCTGGACCGAGTCGACGTCGGCGATAAATTCGGCGGTGCGTTCGCGGGACAGGCGCGGCATCGCCACCTGTTCGGCCCGCCACCAGGCGTCGGCGCAGCCCAGGGCCGCGAACAAGGCGAAGAAAGCGATCGCCCTGCCCCAGCGCGTGTGCGCCGCGAACGCCAGCGGCAGCGCCGCGAGAGCCAGCGCAGCGAGCGCGAAGCCGATCCAGGCAGCGGCGTCCCCGAGCACGAACCAGCCGGCGATACCGACGCCGAAGCCAACCGGCAGCCAGAGCGGCAATTGCTCGCGCTCGGCATCGGCGATCGCCTCGAGCCGCGGCGGCAGATGTGCAAAGG
>JAQGLD010000097.1 GCA_028293055.1 Alphaproteobacteria bacterium | reverse complement strand
ACAGCGGCACCCTGGCGGAGCTGCTTGGCGCGATCGCGATCGGAGCCGCGATCGGAATCGTCACCGCGCGGCGGATAGCGATGACCGCGATGCCCCAGCTCGTCGCCGCGTTCCACAGCCTGGTCGGCCTGGCGGCAGTGCTGGTCGCGGCCGCCGCCTATCTCAATCCCGACGCCTTCGGAATCGCCGTCGCCGGAGAGATCCACCGGGTCAGCCGGGTCGAGATGGGTCTCGGCGCCGCGATCGGCGCGATCACCTTCTCCGGCTCGGTGATCGCCTTCCTCAAATTGAACGGCAACATGTCAGGCAAGCCGATCCTGCTGCCCGGCCGCCATGTGATCAATCTCGGCACGATCGCCCTGATCCTCGGCCTGATCGCCTATTTCGTCACCGACCAGAGCGCGTGGATCTTCTTCACCGCGGTCGCTTTGTCCTTCCTGATCGGCTTCCTTCTGATAGTTCCGATCGGCGGCGCCGACATGCCGGTCGTCGTCTCGATGCTCAATTCCTATTCGGGCTGGGCTGCGGCGGCGATGGGCTTCACCCTTCAGAATACGGCGATGATCATCACCGGCGCGCTGGTCGGCTCGTCGGGCGCGATCCTCTCCTACATCATGTGCCGGGCGATGAACCGCAGCTTCATCAGCGTCATCGCCGGCGGCTTCGGCGGCGATGCCGTGGCAGCCGGCGGCGGCGCTGCGATCGACCGGCCGTGGAAGCGCGGCTCGGCCGAGGATGCCGCCTTCCTGATGAAGCAGGCCGAGCAGGTGATCATCGTTCCCGGCTACGGGATGGCGGTGGCCCAGGCCCAGCATGCGCTTCGAGAGATGGGCGACATCCTCAAGAAAGAGGGGGTCACCGTCAAATATGCGATCCACCCGGTCGCGGGACGCATGCCGGGCCACATGAACGTGCTGCTCGCCGAGGCGAACGTGCCCTATGACGAGGTGTTCGAGCTCGAGGACATCAATAGCGAGTTCGCGCGCACCGATGTCGCCTTCGTCATCGGCGCCAACGATGTGACCAACCCCGCGGCCAAGACGGACAAGAGCTCGCCCATCTACGGAATGCCGGTGCTCGATGTCGAGAAGGCGAAGACCGTGCTGTTCGTGAAGCGGTCGATGGGCGGGGTCGGCTATGCCGGCGTCGACAACGAGCTCTTCTACCGCGACAATACGATGATGCTGCTCGCCGACGCCAAGAAGATGGTCGAGGAGATCGTCAAGGCGCTAGGCTAGCTTCGGGAACCCGGCGCTTCGACGATCGCGTCGAGGCGCTCGGACAGGAGGCGTCCGGGCATCGCAAAAGGGGAGGCGGGGACATGCTGAGCGCGGGTACGGTCATCAATGGCGGCCTCAGGCTGATCCGCGAACGGCCGGTGGCAGTTGCGGTCTGGACCTTGCTCTATCTGGCTGCAACGGCCCTCTCGGCGCTCGCGATGCGCCCCTTTTCCGCAATGATGGCGGGGGCGGGCGCCGATCCACAGGCGCTGGCCATGCAGATGTTGCCGATGCTGCGCTGGTTCTTCCTGATCTATCTCGCGATGCTCGGCCTGTTCGTCATGCTGATCGCTGCGCCCCTGCGGGCGGTGCTTCGGCCCGAGGAGGCGGGCTTCTTCTACCTGCGGGCGGGCATGGACGAATTGCGTCTGTTCGCAATCCTCATCCTCTTCGTCATCCTCCTCTATGCCGTAATGCTGCTCGGAATAATCCCGATCGGCCTGCTCGCGGCGGCCGCGGCGCTCGCCGCCGGCGGCGCGGGAGCGGTGGTGATCATGTTCGTCGGCATGCTCGCCTGGCTCGGCCTGCTGGTCTGGCTCGAGGTGCGCTTCTCTCTCGTCTTCCCGCTCACCCTGTTGCGGCGCCGGATCATCATCGGCGAATCCTGGCGGCTGACCCGCGGTCATTTCTGGACCCTGTTCGGCGCCTATCTCGTGATCTTCCTGATCGTCGCCGCCGCCTGGATCGTCTTGATGACGATCGCCTACGGGCCTTATCTCTCCGCGATGATGCGCGCCGGTCAGGATCCCCAGGCATTGCAGGCCGCCCAGCTGCAGATGGTGGGCCGCTTCGGCACGATCACCGCCGGCACCGTCCTGATCTGGATCGCCACTTCGGCCGTCGGCGTGCTCAGTCTCGCATTCGGAGCCGGAGCGATCGCGACTGCAGCGCTCGAGCTGAGCGGCGGGCAGCGGGATATTGCCGAGACCTTCGCCTGAGGTCGCCCGCCCCCCTAGGGATCAGTGGGGTCTCTCTCGATGATTGGGGATTTTGATCGCAGCCCATCCGGCACTCATGCGTTGTTGCTCAGTCGCGCAGAGCGGCGGCCCGGCTAGGCCGATCGGCGCCTGCGCATGCACATGCCCATGCCAAGGGAGATATGATGACGACCGTTGCCGAAACCGCGCAAACGATGCTGCTGAAGGAGGCCGCCAACCTCCATGCGATCCAGAAGAACGCCAAGGCGATGATGCTGAAGGTGATCGATCGGCTGGAACATTATCCCGAGGCGCGGGCTCGTCTCCAGGCGCATCTCGGCGACAAGGATGCCGAGATGGCCAATCTGGAGCGAGTCCTCGAATCCGAGGGCAAGGACGCCTCGGGGGTCAAGGACGGTCTGATGTCGGGCATGGGCAGCATGACCGCTATGCTCACCGCCGGGCTGGACGACGACATCATCAAGACCAGCATGCTGACCTTCGGCCTCGCCCAGTACGAGATCGCCGCTTATGAGGGCATGATCCTGCTGGCGCAGCGGGCCGGCAAGGCGGATGTCGTGCCTCTCATCGAAGATTGCCTGCGCCGTGAGAATGCGATGGCCGAATGGCTGCACACGCATATGGAACCGACCCTCGAACGCTATCTCGAGCTTAGCGGACGCGAGCTCGAAGCGGCGCACTGAGTCTGGGGGAGAGGCGGGGCCCTGTCCCGCCTCTTGGCGGCGGGGGCACGCGGCGGGTCCGGGATTTTCGCTGCGAGCGTTGCCCGATACGTCCACCGTGCACGAAACCTGGGCAGAAGCTGCGGGTACGAATAGAATCGTGAATGCAAAGGAAAGTCTGGTGGGCGCTGACGGGCTCGAACCGCCGACCCTCTCGGTGTAAACGAGATGCTCTACCAACTGAGCTAAGCGCCCTTTGTCAGCCGCCGCCACTGCCATCATGCGCCGGCCGGGGCAAGTGCGGCCCCGTCGCTGCGCCCTCCTACAAGGCGCGGATCAGCCTGACCGCCATCGCCGCCCAGGCCGGATTGGTCACCACGATCTGGCGCTGGCCCGCGCCGAGCGGCAGGATGTGTAGCCGATCGGCCTCACGATTGATCAGCCGGCCGAACAGGAATCGGCCACCCGGACGAGAGACCAGCAGGTCGCGGTTCATCGCGCGGCCATAACTCGCAGGATCGAGCCTTTCGCACCACAATTCGTCGCCGCTGCGATAATCTCCGATCCCGGAGGCGATCGTGACCGCGACGGTGCCCGGTCCCGGCTGAGGCGGAACCGAAACCGCGTCGCGACGGGGCGCGTGGGCGCCGTCGGGCCCGATCGTCGCCACGACTGGTACATCCTCGCGGTCGGGGAGGTGAACCAGGTCGCCGGCCTCCACGCCAAGCGCCCTGGCGATCCGGTTAAGCCAGCCGACCGAGACGGTTCGAGTACCGGTCTCGAGCCGCCCGATGGTCTGCGGAGTGGTCGGCGGATCGCAGCGTGACGCGACATCGTGGAGGGTGAACTTCTTGGCGCGCCGCACCTCGCGTATCCGGGTGATCATGATCATGCCCTCGAACCGATCCGGTTAGAAGATCATCACTCATCTTGTCCGTTATGGCAAGT
>JAQGLD010000141.1 GCA_028293055.1 Alphaproteobacteria bacterium | reverse complement strand
CTCCATCTTGATCCTCCCTCGACTCTTCGGCCATGTCATGCATGGATCCCGTAATGTGCGAGATCCCGGTCCGGTGCTCCGATTGAACTCAGAATCAGTTGGACAGGTTTTGATATGTTCTCCAAGTTCGAACGGTAGCAAGCCTTTTCTGTTGCCGAAAACAAAAAATCTGTCCTACAGATCGCTCATCTCGACCGCCTCGCATCGAAAAGTGGCAGACTTCCGGGAATGACAACGTTGTCAGAAATTTCGGGCAGCCGCGGGATGCGGCAGGCACCCTGGCGATGACCGGCGGGGACATCAGGCTGGTCTTCGCTGCGCTTGCGGGAATCGGGCTCGCGATCATCCTGATCGTGCGTGGCCGCCTTCATCCCTTCATCGGCCTGCTCTGCGGCGCCTTCACCGTCGGCCTGCTTGCAGGGCTGCCGCTCGCGGAGACAGCGAAGGCAGTGCAGAAGGGCGTCGGCGACATCGTCGGCGGCACCGGGCTGGTCGTCGCTTTGGGCCTGTCGCTCGGCGCGATGCTGCATTTGTCCGGCGCCGCGGCATCGCTCGCAACCGGAGCGCTGCGACTGACCGGGCCGAAGGCGGCACCCTGGGCGACCCTCGTCATTGCGATCGTCATCGGCCTGCCCCTGTTTTTCGAGACAGGGCTCGTGCTGCTGCTGCCGATCGTCGTCGCAGCGGCCAAGGCGCTGCCGGACGAAGGGGATCGCGACGCCGCCAAATTGCGCCTGATCATGCCGGCCCTGGCGGGCCTGGGCGTCGTGCACGCCTTGGTCCCGCCGCATCCCGGGCCACTGCTCGCGGTGGCCGCGCTGAACGCAAACCTCGGCCTCACCATGCTCTACGGGGTGATCATCGCAATCCCGATCGCGATCCTCGCCGGCCCGGTGCTCGCCAGGTTCGTGACTCCCGGAGTCAAGCTCACCGAGCCGGTGCTGAGCGATCCAGTCAACGACCTGGAGCCACCGCCGCGCGCAATTTCATTGTTTATCGTGCTGCTCCCGATCGTGCTGATCGCTGCGGGCGAGCTCGGCAAGCTCGTCCCCGGACTGAAGGACGCGGCGTGGCTCGCCGCCGCCAGCAATCCAGTGCTCGCTTTGCTCGTCACCAATCTGTTCGCGCTGCCCCTGCTCTTCGGGCGACGGCTGAACGAGAAGGCGATCCAGGATTCGATCTGGAGCGAGATGATGGCCTCGGCGGGAGCGATCCTGCTGGCGATCGGCGCCGGCGGCGCGCTCAAGCAGGTGCTGGTGACCGCCGGCCTGTCGGACCTGCTGGCGCGGCTGGTAATGATGTACGCCATCTCGCCGCTTCTGCTCGGTTGGCTGGTCGCGGTCGGGATCCGGCTGGCAGCCGGATCGGCGACGGTGGCGACGATCACCGCGGTCGGCATCATGTCCGGCGTGGTCGCGGCGTCCGGCGCCTCGCCCGAGCTGGTCGTGCTCGCGATCGGCGCCGGATCGGTCTTCTTCAGCCACGTCAACGATCCGGGATTCTGGCTGGTCAAGGGCTATGTCGGGACCAGCACCGCGGATACGTTCCGCACCTGGTCGATGCTCGAGACCGTCATCTCGGTGGCCGGACTCGCCATGGTGGTGGGCCTCAGTTACATTGTCTGACGGATCACGCCTCCATAAGGGCATCGAGAGGTCTTGCGTGCAAGGAGAGCGGCTCGCGGATCGCGCCTACACCGCGATCGTCCAGATCATAAACGACGAAGGCCTCGCGACCGGCGACCGGCTGCCCTCGGAGGCGGGCCTGGCCGGGATGTTCGGGATGTCGCGCACGATCGTGCGCGAGGCCCTGGTCCGGCTCGCCGCCGACGGAATCACCGAGGCGCGGCGTGGCGCCGGATCCTATGTCAAGCGACGCCCGTCGGAGCGGCTCGGCTCGCATGTGCCGATGCACGGCCTGGCAGCGACGCTGGGAACCTATGAGGTCCGCTTCGTGCTCGAGGCGGAGGCGGCCCGCCTGGCCGCGCATCGTAGATCGCACCAGCAGATGGATGCGATCGAGGCGGCACTGGCGGCGCTGCGCGCAGCCCTGCTTTCCAGCGCTCCGGCGCATGACGAGGATTGGATGCTCCATCGCGCGATCGCCGAGGCGACGGGCAACGGCGCCTTCGTCGACATCTTCGATCATCTCGAGCAGGAAGTGCTTCCGATCCTGCGTGCCGGAGTGGACATCTCGCGCTCCCGCCCGCCCGAAGTCATCGGGGCGATGATGGAGGAGCATGACGCGATCGTCGATGCGATCCGCGCCAAGGATGCGGACGGCGCCGCTCTGGCGATGCGCTGGCATTTGTCGCAGGGGCGCAAGCGGCTGATGCCTTGAGTCCAACCCGCGTGAAATGGGGGATGAAGCTGCAAGTCTAACCGGCCGCAGCCGCTAGCCCGGCCTGCGCCCAAGCCAGGACGTGGCTGCGAAGATCCTCGATCGGCCCGTAGCAATGCAGCACCAATGCGCGCTCGTCCGCGGCCGGGCGCTCGAGCAATGCGCACTGGCTGTCGAGCAGGCTTGCGGGCATGTAATGGCTCTCGCGCGCGGCGAGCCGAAGGGCGATCTCGTCTTTCTCTCCATCGAGCATCACGAACAGCAGGGGCACGGCCGCAGCCGCCTCGAGCCGCTCGCGGTACCTGCGCTTCAGCGCCGAGCAGGCGGCCAGCGCCAGCCCGCCACCGCGCACCGAAGCGCCGATCGCGAACCCGAGCCGGTCGAGCCAGGGCCAGCGATCGGAATCGTCCAATGGCTGGCCGGCACGCATCTTGGCGATGCTCGCGGCGGCATGAAAGGAATCGCCTTCATAAGCGGGGCAGTCCAGCTGGGCCGCCAGGTCCGCGATCAGGGTCGACTTTCCGCTCCCGCTCACGCCCATCACGACGATCGCGCAACGCGGCAGCCCGCTTGTCTTCCGCTGTGATTGCACCGCCGTCCTCAGCTTTCGTCACATTCGCGTGAGGCCGAGCCACGCATCCGCCCGCCATCCTATGGGGTGCGCGGCAGACTTGACCATTGCGACCTTTGTCGCAGTCGCCGGCACGGGTGCGCGCGCCTATCGGGAGCGCTACATAACCGGCGAGCGGCAATATCCATGAAGGGGAGCGGCATGGCGGTCAGCGCTGCGAGAGTGATCGCGATCGGCCTGGCCGTCGGCGCGGTGCAGGCCGGCGCCGCCAAGGCGCGGCCTTTCGCTTCGGCTTCGGTCTTTTCGGTCGCACCGAACGATCCGTCAGCAGTCACGGTCAAGGCGAACGGCGACGGCGTGGCCGACGACGGCCCGGCGATACAGAAAGCGATCGACCAGGCCGCCGCCCAGCCTGGCGGCGGAATCGTCTTCCTCCCTTCCGGCCGCCACCGCATCACCCGCACCCTCTATATGTGGCCGGGCGTCCGGCTGTTCGGGGTGGGCAGAAGCCGCCCGGTCTTTGTGCTCGCCCCCAACAGCCCGGGCTTCCGGACCGGGGTCGGAACCATGGTCTTCTTCACCGGCAACCATCCCGGCGTCTCTGGCCCTGGCCCCGGCCCCGCCCTGCCCGGCAAGGTTCCGGTGCCGCCGCCGACCAGTGTGCCGTTCGATCCGGATATTGCCGACGCCAATTCGGGCACCTTCTATTCGGCCATGGCCAATGTCGATTTCGAAATCGGCCCCGGCAATCCCGCGGCCACGGCGGTTCGCTTCCACACTGCGCAGCACAGCTATCTCGCCCATATCGACTTCCGTCTCGGCTCTGCGCTGGCCGGGATCTACCAGGTCGGAAACCTCGGCATGGACCTGCATTTCTTCGGCGGGCGCTACGGGATCCTGACCGAGAAGACCTCCCCGGCCTGGCAATATGCATTGCTCGATTCGCAGTTCGACGGGCAGCGCGACGCCGCGATCCGCGAACATGAGGCCGGGCTGACCTTGGTCGACACTCTGATCCGCAATGTCCCGGTCGGGATCGAGATCGACCGCGGCTATGGCGACTGGCTGTGGGGCAAGGACGTCCGATTCGAGAATGTCTCGAAGGCGGGCGTGATCATCAGCAACGAAGGCAACGCCTATACGCAGATCGGCTTCGACCATGCCGTCGCCGGCGCGACCCCGGTTTTCGCGCGATTCCGCGACAGCGGCAGGGAGGTGGCGGGGCCGTCGCAGCGCTACGGAGTCAAATCCTTCACCTACGGCCTGGTCGGTCCAGCCTTGGGCCGGACCGGCAGCTTCGCGACC
>JAQGLD010000110.1 GCA_028293055.1 Alphaproteobacteria bacterium | reverse complement strand
ATACCTATGCAGTGGTCATCGTCGGGGTGCTGATGACCCTCTATGTCGTGTTCGGCGGAATGGCCGCGACCACCTGGGTGCAGATCATCAAGGCGGTGATGCTGCTCGGCGCCGCCAGCTATATCGCGGTCGCGGTCCTCGCCCATTTCGGCTTCTCGCCGGGCGCGCTGTTTGCCGGCGCGGTCGAAGTCAAGACGAAGCTCGCGCTCGCCAAGGGAATGGACCCCGCTGCGGCGGCGAAGGCCGGTCATGCGATCATGGGTCCTGGCGGGTTCATCAAGGATCCGGTCTCGGCGATCTCGATCGGGATGGCCCTGATGTTCGGCACCGCCGGACTGCCGCACATCTTGATGCGCTTCTTCACCGTGCCCGACGCCAAGGCGGCGCGGACCTCGGTGCTGTGGGCGACCGGGTGGATCGGGTATTTCTACATCCTCACCTTCATCATCGGCTTCGGGGCGATCACCCTGGTCGCGACCAACCCCGATTTCCTGATGCCGGACGGCACGCTGAAGGGGGGCGGCAACATGGCCGCGATCCACCTCGCCAATGCGGTCGGTGGCAATCTCTTCTTGGGCTTCGTCTCGGCCGTCGCCTTCGCCACCATCCTTGCGGTGGTCGCGGGCTTGACCCTGGCCGGCGCCTCGGCGGTCAGCCACGATCTCTATGCCAGCGTCTTCGCCCGCGGCCGGGCGACCTCGCGCGACGAATTGCGTGTGTCCCGGCTCACTACCGTGGTGTTGGCGCTGGTGGCGATCCTGCTCGGAATCGCCTTCGAGAAGCAGAATGTCGCCTTCATGGTCAGCCTCGCCTTCGCGCTCGCCGCCTCGGGCAACTTCCCAGTCCTGATCCTGTCTTTGCTCTGGCCGGCGGCGACGACTCGGGGCGTGGTCATCGGCGGGCTCGCCGGCGTGCTGACCGCGCTCGGGCTGACGATCCTCTCCAAGCCGATCTGGGTAGACCTGATCGGCAAGGCCGAGCCGGCCTTCCCCTACAGCTCGCCCGCCATCTTCGCGATGCCGCTCGCCTTCCTGGTCATCTTCATCGTCTCGAAGCTCGACCGGAGCGATCGGGCGGCGGTCGATCGCAGCCTCTATCTCGCCCAGCGGGTCCGTGCCGAGACCGGCATCGGAGCGTCGGGCGGAGCCAGCCATTGAGGAGTCGAAACGTGATCAGGCCGCTTGCCGCGCCCGCTATCCTCGCGGCCTTGTTAGTCCCGGCGTCCGCCTCCGCGGCGGATCGCCTGCTCGATCCGATGTTCGCAGACCATGCGGTGATCCAGCGCGACAGGCCGATCGAGATCTGGGGCCGGGCCGCTCCTGGCGAGACGATCTCGGTGAAACTGGGCGATGCACGGGCTCAAGCCAAAGCGGGCCCCGATGGCGCATGGCGCGCGACCTTGCCGGCGATGAAGGCCGGCGGACCCTATGCGCTCTCGGCTCGGGCGGGCGGCGGAGCGGTCGAGGCCGCCGACCTGCTGGTCGGTGATGTCTTCGTCTGCTCCGGCCAGTCCAACATGGAGTGGCCGGTCGGGGCGGCGGTGAACGGCAAGGCGGAGGTGGCATCGTCCGCCGACGCCGGCATTCGCCTGCTCACCATCCCCCAGCTCGCCAGCGCCACTCCAGTGACCAGCCTGGCCGCGCCTGCGGCGTGGAAGCCGGCCGGGCCCGACACCGTCGGCGATTTCTCCGCCGCCTGCTTCTTCATGGCGCAGGCATTGCGCAAGCAGCATCCCGCGGTCCCGCTCGGGCTGATCGACAATAGCTGGGGCGGATCGGCGATCGAGGCCTGGCTCAGCCCCGCCGCCTGGCAGGCCGCGCAAGGCGACCCGGCCGCTCTGGCGCTGGTCGGGCGGTTCGCCGCCGATCCCGCCGGCGCGAATCGCGAATGGGGCGCCAAGTGGGAGACGTGGTGGGCCGCGTACGAGAAGGACCCGGGCGAAGCCACCCCGTGGGCCGAGGATTTCCAGCCTGGCGCCGCCTGGCGCAAGGCGCCGTCGCTGACCAATTGGGAGACGTGGGGAATCCCCGAGCTCGAGAAATATGACGGCATGATGTGGTACAGGACCCATGTCACATTGACCGCAGCCCAGGCCGGCCAGGCCGCCACCCTTGCCCTCGGTCCGGTCGACGATGTCGACGAGACCTGGGTCGACGGCCACGCGATCGGCTACACATCCAATGCCTCCGCGCCTCGGCGCTACGCGCTGCCGGCCGGCGCGCTTCACGCCGGCGACAATGTCATCGTCGTCAACGCGCTCGATGTGTGGGGCAATGGCGGCATGTACGGGGACGTCTCGCGCGCGATCGAGCTTGCCGACGGCAGCCGGGTCCCGCTCGACGGCGACTGGCTCTACCGCCCGGTCACCGAGTTTCGCGACCAGCCGCCGCGCGCGCCGTGGGATTCGATCGCCGGAGTGACGACCATCTACAACGGCATGGTCGCACCGATCGGCCGATGGGGCGTGAAGGGCGTCGCCTGGTACCAGGGCGAATCCAACGCCTGGGACGGGCGCGGCTACGAAAAATGGCTGCGCGCCCTGATCGGCGACTGGCGCTCCCGGTGGGGCGCGGCGCTTCCGGTCGCGATCGTCCAGCTGCCCAATTACGGCATGATCCCGACCCAGCCGGTCGAGAGCGGCTGGGCGGACCTGCGCGATTCGCAGCGCCGCGTGGCGGCCGGCGATCCCGCCGCCGCTCTGGTGGTGACGATCGATGTCGGCGATCCGGCCAACCTCCATCCGCCGGCCAAGCGCCCGGTCGGCGACCGGCTTGCGCGGGCAATGGAGCATATCGCCTATGGCGCGAAGGTCACCGCGTCCGGGCCGCTGCCGGTCGATGCGCGCCGAACCCCGTCCGGGATCGCGATCCGGTTTCGCGATGTCGAAGGCAGGCTCGGCGGCGGGCCGGCGCCGTTCGAGCTGTGCGGAGCGGACAAGGGGACATGCCGTCCGGTCGAGGCCAGGGTCGAAGCCACGTCGGTGCTGCTTCCCGCGGACTCGGCCGCCACCCGTATCCGCTATTGCTGGGGAGACGCTCCCCGCTGCGGCTTGCGGGATTCTTCGCTTCCTGCCACCCCGTTCGAGCTGGAGATACGCTGAAGGGGAATGGGGAATGGCGAGGGCTGCGTCGACGCTCGACTATCGCGAGCTTGCGCGGCGGCGGCTGCCGCACTCCCTGTTCGAATATATCGACGGCGGCTCCTATGGCGAGGTGACCCTGCGCCGCAATGTCGCCGATCTTCAGGCGATCGAGCTTCGCCAGCGTGTGCTCGCCGACGTCTCGTCGATCGACCTCTCCGCCACCCTGCTCGGCGAGCGGCTTCGAATGCCCGTCGGGCTCGGGCCGATCGGCCTCGCCGGAATGAATGCGCGGCGCGGCGAGGTCCAGGCGATGCGCGCTGCGCACGCCGCCGGACTCAATTTCTGCCTGTCGACGGTCTCGGCCTGCCCGCTCGCCGAGGTGGCGGCAGCGGCGAAGGCGCCGTTCTGGTTCCAGCTCTACATGATCCGCGACCGCGGCTTCATGGTCGACTTGCTCGACCAGGCAAAGGCGGCCGGCTGCTCCGCCTTGTTCTTCACCGTCGACATGGCGGTGCCGGGCTCGCGCTATCGCGACTATCGCTCCGGCCTGGCCGGCGCGTCGGGCCTTCGCGGCTCCGTGCGGCGCGTGTTCCAGGCGATGAAGCGCCCGCTCTGGGCCTGGGATGTCGGCCTGAGGGGGCGCCCGCACCAGCTCGGCAATGTCGCTCCGGTGCTCGGCCCGGATACCGGCCTCGAGGATTTCTTCGCCTGGATGCGCGACAATTTCGATCCGTCGGTAACCTGGCGGGATCTCGACTTCATTCGCCAGCACTGGTCCGGGCCGCTGGTGATCAAGGGGATATTGGATGCCGAGGATGCCCGCGAGGCGGCTCGGCTCGGCGCCGACGGGATCGTCGTCTCCAACCATGGCGGGCGCCAGCTCGACGGCGTGCCCTCGACCGCGCACGCGCTTCCCGCGATCGCCGAGGCGGTCGGGGAAAGCCTGACCGTGCTCGCCGACGGCGGCGTCCGCACCGGCCTCGATGTCGTCCGCATGCTGGCGCTCGGCGCGAAGGGCGTGCTGCTCGGCCGCGCATGGGCCTACGCCCTCGCCGCTCACGGCGAGGCCGGGGTCGCCCATATGCTTCAGCTGGTCGAGGCCGAGATGCGCGTCGCGATGGCGCTCACCGCCTGCACGAGCATCGCCGAGATCGGCCCGGATATATTGGTCAGGCGGTGAGCCTCGAAGGGCTCAGGATCGGAATGTTTCCGCCGTCGCCAATTCCGCTGCCAGAGTCTCGACCAGGCGCGCGGCCGGCATCGCGCGGGCCAGCGGCGCGCCCTGGCCGGCCCATTGCGCGCCATAGCCGCCTTCGCCCGCTGCTTTCGCGGCGGCGTTGAGCGCCTTTCCGGCATCATAGGCGATCGGATAATCGGGAATCTCGGCCTCCGTGACACTCTCGCCGAACCGGGTGATTGCGTTGGGGAGGCAGCGGGCGCGGCGGCCCGATATCGCCGCGGTCATCGTCGTGCGGTGGGCGCCCTCGCCGAACAGCGCGCTCCGGAAGGCCGCGTCGGCGACGGTTTCGTCGCAGGCGACGAAGGCGGTGCCGAGCTGCGCGGCTTGCGCGCCGAGCGCGAGGCAGGCGGCGATTCCGGCGCCGTCCATGATTCCGCCGGCGGCGATCACCGGCAGGTCGAGGCCGCTCGCGAGCAGGCGGACCAGGGCCAGGGTGCCGAGGCACGGATCGGGGGAGGCCGGGTCGAACTGGCCGCGATGGCCGCCCGCCTCGAAACCCTGTGCGACCACTGCGTCGAGGCCGGCGGCGGCGACCGCACGGCCTTCGTCCGGGTTGGTCGCGCTCGCGATCACGGCGATCCCGGCCTCGCGGAGGCGGGCGATGCGTTGCGCGGAGGGAAGGCCGAAATGAAAGCTGACCAGCGCCGGTCGCTCCTCGACCAGCATTTCGAGCATTGCGTCGTCGTCGACGAAGCTTCGGTAGATTTCGCCGAGACCGTCGGGCGGCCGGGTGCCGAAGCGGGCGAAGAGCGGCGCCAGGCGATCGATCCAGGCCTGCTCGCGGTCGGGATCGCGCGTTGGCGGCGCGTGGCAGAACAGGTTGACGTTGAACGGACGGTTCGTCGCCGCCCGGGCCGCGCGGATCTGATCCCGCTCTGCCTCCGGCGTGCCCGCGCCGACCGCGATCGATCCGA
>JAQGLD010000104.1 GCA_028293055.1 Alphaproteobacteria bacterium | reverse complement strand
GAACAGGTCGACGCGCATGGACGGCCCTTCGACCGGTCGTTGCGGTTCGTCAAATCCGCTCGGTATCGGTCGATGTTTATTTCGGCGGAGTCGTGGTGCCCGGCGGCAGCATCGGCCGCGCCGGCGGCGCCGGCCTGGTTGCGGGCGGGGTGGGAGCGAGCGCGCCGGGCGGTGGAAGCGGGAAATTGTCGGAGCCGAGCGAGGCATGGACGATTCGCGAGGGGTTCGCCGGCGGCTCGCCTTTCTCGATCGCGTCGACATAGTTCATGCCGCTGATCACCCGGCCGAAAGCGGTATAATGGGTATCGAGCGATAGCTTGGGCAGCAGCATGATGAAGAATTGGCTGTTGGCCGAATTCACGTCGTCCGCGCGGGCCATCGAGACGGTGCCGCGCATATGCGGAACTCCGCTGAACTCTGCCGGTACATTGGGGAGGTCTGAGCCGCCGGTACCGTCGCCCTTGGGATCGCCGCCCTGCGCCATGAACCCGTCGATCACGCGATGGAAGGTGAGGCCGTTATAGAAGCCGCGCGCGGTCAGCGCCTTGATCCGCTCGACGCTCTTGGGTGCGATGTCGGGGCGGAGCTGGATCGTGACCCGGCCTCCGGTCGAAAGGTCGAGAAGCCACGTATTCTCCGGGGTGAGCGGCGGCGGCGGCGGAGGCGACTGGAAGGATTGCGCCGCGAGCGAGCCCGCGAACAAAATCCCCGTGAACAGGGCGGCGATGGCCTTGAAACGCATGATCTGAAATTCCTGAAGATGAGACTGGGATAGTGCGGGGCGGCAGGCGCCGGATCAAGAGCCTTTGCGGCCGATCGCATCGACCCTGCGGGCGACATCCGCAGTGACCCGCGGTCCGACGAATTTCGATATATCGCCGCCGTAGAATGCGATTTCCTTTACCAGGCGAGAGGCGATCGGCTGGAGCGAGACGTCGGCCATCAGGAAGACGGTCTCGATACGGCAGTTGAGCTGCTGGTTCATCCCGGCCATCTGATACTCATATTCGAAATCGGCGACGGCGCGCAGGCCGCGCAGGATCATCGAGGCGCCCTCGCGCTCCGCGAAATCCATCAGCAGCGAATCGAAGGTGACCACGCTGACATCCCCGGGCAGGCCCTCTATCTCGCGCTTGACCATCCTTACCCTCTCCTCGACCGAGAAGAGCGGATTCTTGGACGGGTTGGTGGTGACTCCGATGACGAGGCGATCGACCAGCTTCGCGCCGCGGCGGATGATGTCCATATGGCCGAGGGTCACGGGATCGAACGTGCCCGGATAGACGCCAGTCCTTGTCACTCGCCCGTCCCTTCCGCAGTCATTCCGGCCACTGCCGCAACGACCAGCCCACAAGCCAGCCTCCGCCCGAGGAGATTTCGGCTTTCGCCGGAATGACGACCGGGGTCAATGATCGCGCTCGACCGCAAATCGGGCGATCGCCCGAAGCAGGTCGGCTTCGGCGCCGTAGCTCTGCAGATAGAAGACGGCCTGCTCGACCAGGAGTTCGGCCTGGCGCCGTGCCCGCTCGCGGCCAAGCAGCGAGACGAATGTCTCCTTGCCCCTCGCCCGGTCCTTGCCGACCTTCTTGCCGATCTTTTCCTCCTCGCCTTCCTCGTCGAGCAGGTCGTCGGCTATCTGGAAGGCCAGGCCGACATCGCGGGCATAGCCGCGAAGCCGGGTCCGGCCCTCGATCGGGACCCGGCCCATGATCGCTCCGGCCTCGAGGCAGAAGCCGATCAGCGCCCCCGTCTTGAGCTGCTGCAGGCGAGTCACCGCCGAGAGATCGAGATCGGCCTCGGCGGCGGCGAGATCCATCATCTGTCCCCCCGCCATGCCGGCCGGCCCGGCGGCGCGGGCAAGCTCGCCGACGAGCTCTGCGCGAACGAAGGGATCCTCGTGGGTCTTCTCGTCGGCGAGAATCTCGAAGGCGAGCGCATGGAGCGAATCGCCGGCGAGGATCGCGGTCGCTTCGTCATACGCCTTGTGGACTGTCGGCTTGCCGCGGCGGAGATCGTCATCGTCCATCGCCGGCAGATCGTCGTGGATCAGCGAATAGACGTGGACGCATTCGACCGCTGCCCCGACCCGCAGCGCCCGCTCACGGGCGGTGTGGAAGAGGCCGCAGGCGGCGACGACGAGCAAAGGCCGCAGCCTCTTGCCGCCGCCGATCGCGGCGTGGCGCATCGCTTCGTAGAGCTGCGCGCGTGGATCTTGCGGCACGGTAAGCAGCTCGCCGAGCAGGACGTCGATCTCGGCCCGAATCCGCTCGAGCGCAGGCGCGAGGCTGAGGGAGGAATCCGCCATGCGGCGGCTCAGGCGGGATCGAACAATGCGGTGCCGCTGGGCTGGCCGTCGCGGCCGAACTGGATTTTCTCGATCCGCGCCTGCGCCGCCTCGAGCCGGGCCTCGCACTGCTTCTTGAGCGCATCGCCCTCGCCATAGAGCCGGATCGACTCGTCGAGCGATTCCTCGCCGCTCTCGAGCCGGCGAACGATCTCCTCGAGCCGCTTCAACGCGGCCTCGAAGGAGAGCTGGGAGATGGCGTCATCCTGGTCGGGCATGAGCGGGCAATGGCCCCGCCGCGAAACAGGGTCAAGCTTACGTCACCCGGCGCAGGCCGGCATCTCGGCTCGCGCGCCGTGACTTCGCGTGACGAGATCCTGGCCTGCGCGAGGGCGATGCCTAAGGCGTCGCCTTTGCTTTTTCCTCGGCCTGCAGTTCCTTGCGGCTCAGCTTGCCGATCAACGTCTTGGGCAGCTGGTCGCGTATCTCGACCGCCACAACCCTTTCATGCTTGCCGACACGGAAGTTGAGCCATTCGGCCAGCTCCGCGCCGGTTGCGCCGACGCCGGGCTGGAGGGTGACAAAGGCCTTGGGGCGCTCGCCCGAATAGGAATCGGGGATTCCGATCACCAGGGCCTCGCGCACTGCCGGATGTTTGTAGAGCACCGCCTCGACCTGGCTTGGGAAAACCTTGAAGCCGGAAACGACGACCATGTCCTTCAGCCGGTCAACGACCTTGATGTAGCCATCCTCGTCGATCGTCCCGACATCTCCGGTGCGCAGCCGCCGGCCGAGGAAGACCTTGGCGTCGGCTTCGGGGCGGCGCCAATAGCCCTTCATCACCTGCGGGCCTTCGACCACGATCTCGCCCGGCTCGCCAAGCGGCGCGGGGCGGGACGGATCGTCCTTGTCGACCAGGGTGACGATCGTGCCCGGGATCGGCTGGCCGATCGTGCCGATCTTGTTGGGACCCTCATAGGGATTGGTCGACACCACGCCTGCGGTTTCGGTGAGCCCATAGCCCTCGACCAGGCGGGCACCGGTCCGCGCCTCGAACCGTTCCTTGACCTCGACCGGCATCGGCGCTCCGCCCGATATGCAGACCCGCAGGCTCGAAAGATCGGCGGCTTCGAGCGCTGGATGGGCAAGCAGGGCCTGGTACATGGTCGGCACGCCGGGAAAGGCGGTCGCGCGGGTCCGCTCGATCTCGCGAAGCACCTGGCCCGCGTCGAAGCGTGGAACCAGCACCATCTCACCGCCGCGAAAGACGGTCCGGTTGAGCACGCAGGCATTGGCGAACACGTGGAAGAGGGGCAGCGCGCCCATCACCCGGTCCGGCAGGTCGGGTCGCGGATCGATCACCGAGATCTGGCGGGCATTGGCCGAGAGATTCTGGTGGGTGAGCATCGCTCCCTTGGGCGTGCCGGTGGTCCCTCCGGTATATTGGATCAGCGCCAGATCCTCCATCGGATCGATCGCCGGCGGATCGAACGCGCCGTCATTGTGGATCAGGGCGGAGAAAGCCATGATCTGCGGGTCGTGGGGACGCTCCGCGATCTCGCCGCGCTTGAACAGCCGGTAGAGCAGCCCCTTGCCGGCCGGCAGCGCCCCGGCGACCGAGCCGACCACCAGCCGCTCGAGCGAGCTGCCGCCGAGCACTTCGAGCGCGGTCGGAAGCAGCGCCTTGGCCGAAAGTGTGAAGAGCAGCCTGGTCCCGCTATCCTCGACCTGCTGCTCGAGCTCCGCCGGCGTGTAGAGCGGCGAGAAATTGACCACCACCGCGCCGAGCGCAAGCGCGCCGTAATAAGCCGCGACATAGTGGGGCACGTTGGGGAGGAAGAGGCCGACCCGATCCCCCTTGGCGATTCCGAGCCGCTGAAGGCCGGCGGCGACCCGGCGCGCGCCGTCGGCGACTTCGGAATAGGGATAGGAGCGGCCAAGAAACTCGATCAGCGGCGCGCTCGGCGCCCGCGCCACGCTCTCCGCGAACATGTCCGAAAGCGAGAGCGGCGCAAAATCCCGCTGCCATGCCCCCGCATGCCGGTAGGCGGTCCGCCAGATTTGCACCGGGTCGGTCATCCGGCAGAGCGGTAACCGATCAGACGGCGCTGTACCAGCGGACGCCGTCGCGATCCTCGCGCACCGCCTTGCCCTCGACCTCGAGCCTGCGCAGGTGGGCGATCGCCTCGCCCGTGGCGAGCCCGATCACGCTGCCGTCGATCTTGCGTCCGAACAGGATCCGGAAGCAGTCGATCGCGCGCCGCGGCTCCGCCAAATAGAGGTGCAGGGCCTCCAGCCGGTCGCGATGGCCATGTTCGAGCGCGTCGAGCCGCTCGTGGAGACCGGTGAACGGCTCTCCGTGGGAGGGTAGGACGAGCAGGTCCGGAGACAGGAGCCGGCGCAGCTTCGCGATCGAGGCGAGCCAGTCGCCGAGCGGATCGCCCTCCGGCTCGCTCAGGAAGACGGAGACATTCGACGTGATCCGCGGCAGCACCTGGTCGCCGGCGATCATCAGGCCGCCCGCTTCGTCGACCAGGCAGGCATGTTCGGGGCAATGACCGTTGCCGGTAACGATCCGCCAGTCGCGGTCGCCGATCCGAAGGACATCACCGTCGCGAATCCGGATGAAGCTTTGGGGGACCTCACTCACCGCCGAGGCGAACAATCCCCAGCCCTTGGCCGCGGCCGCCTCGATCCACTCCTCCGCCCAGCCCGCGGAGCGCCAATGGGCGAGCGCTGCCTCCGGCGGAGCGTCGCGGACATCCGAGCTCAGCATCCGCGCGAACAGCCATTCCTCGCGAGTCATCCACAGCTTCACGCCGAAGCGGCGGGTCAGCCAGCCGGCGAGGCCGATATGGTCGGGATGGAAATGGGTGACGATTATCCTGGTGATTCTGCGGCCGGCCAGCAGCCCGCCGAACAGGGCCTCCCACGCCTCGCGCGAACCGGCGAGATCGAGGCCAGTGTCGACGATCGCGACTCCATCCCCGTCGTCGAGCAGCCAGACATTGATATGTTTGAGCGAGCCCGGCATCGGTATCCGCGCCCAGCCGACCCCAGGGGCGAGCGAGATCAGCTCGCCATGCCCGGGCCCGCGACGGCCGAGCGGATAGGTCAGACCCCTATGGCTGTAGGGATCTTCCGCGGCGAGGGAGACGTCGGGCGCGTCAGCGCTTGAAGGGGTCGACAAAGCCCGTGTCGCCGACCGTGACCGGGCCTTCTTCCCCCGCCGCAAGGGCGGCTGCCGCTTCCCGCGCGTGCGCGACGCGTTCGGCGCGCAGCTGCTCGAGCAGGGCCTCGCGGTCTCCATCAAGGCGGGTGTCGTGAAGCGGCGCCTCGATTCCGGCCAGCTTCGCCGCCTTGGCGACTATGGCGTCGAGCTCGCGCTGCGAGCACAGGCCGAGGGTCACCGGATCCTTGGGCTGGATGTTGGCGATGTTCCAGTGGCTGCGGTCGCGGATCGCCGCGATCGTCGAGCGGGTAGTGCCGATCAGCTTGCCGATCGCGCCGTCGGTGATCTCGGGGTGGTTGCGGATGATCCAGGCAATGCCGTCCGGCTTGTCCTGGCGCTTGGAGACCGGCGTGTAGCGCGGGCCCTTGGTGCGGCGGGTCTGGTCCGGCTCCTTGTGCATGTGCAGCCGGACTTCGGGATCGGCCTGGCCGCGCTCGATCTCCTCCTGAGTCAGCTCGCCGGCGCGGATCGGATCGCGTCCGGTCAGCTTGGTGGCTGCGGTATCGTCGGCGATCGCCTGGACCTCTAGGATATGAAGACCGCAAAAATCGGCGATCTGCTCGAAGGTAAGCGATGTGTTGTCGACCATCCAGGAAGCGGTCGCGTGCGGCATGAGCGGCTGGGCCACTTTTCTCTCCAGAAACAATAAGGGCCGTCCCTCGCGGAACGGCCTTGCAGAGTAAGACTTAGTGGAGCCCAGGCCGAAGGGCAAGGCGAGTCGTTGCCTCACGACGGGATTCTTGCATCTGGCCCCACGAGTCATCCCGGCCTGCGCCGGGATGGCGGGCAAGTCAGGCGGCCATCGCGACATAGCCGGGCTGCGCCTCCACCCGCGCCAGCCAGGCTTGAACCCCTGGGTATAGCGCCAGGTCGAAGCCGCCCTCTTCGGCGACATGGGTGTAGGCATAGAGCGCGATGTCAGCGAGGCTGAGTCGGCCGCCGACCAGATAGTCGCGGCCCGCCAGATGCTCGTCCATCAGCTTGAGCGCCGCGTCGCCGCCGGCCTTCTTGGCCTCGATCTGTCCGCGTTGCGCGTCGTTCAGATTGTCCGCGCCGACATAAGCGAGCCAGAATCGCAGGGTGGCGATATTGGGCTCGTGATTATATTGCTCGAAGAACATCCAGCGCAGCATGTCGGCCTGTTCGAACCTCTCCCCAGGCACCAGCGGCGTGCCCGCAGCGAGATAGAAGCAGGCCGCGTTGCTCTCGGGGAGGAAGCGATCGCCGATCTGGAGCACGGGAATGCGCCCATTGGCATTCACATCGGCGAGGAATTGGGGAGTCCGCGTCTCGCCCTTGAGGATGTCATATTCGCGCCGCTCGATCGGCTGCCCAATGAAGGCTGCGGTCAGCCGGATCTTGTAGCAATTCCCGGACGGCGAATATTCGTGAAGGATCAGATTTTGCATGGCCACTCCGTCATTCCCGCGAACGCGGGAATCCCGCTTCTTCTTTCAAACGCCAATCACATGCTCGAACAAGTCGAGCCAGTTCGGATTGGCAGCTTCTACCAGCTCGGTCTTCCACTGACGCCGCCATTTCTTGATCGCTTTCTCGCGCGCAATCGCTTCGTCGATCCGCTCGTACGGCTCCGCATAAACGAGCCGCAGGAGTGCGTATTTCCGGACGAATCGCGATCCGCTTCCAGAGCTATGCTGAAAGGCTCGGCGAGCAATGTCAGCGGTCACACCGGTATACATCGTCCCGCGATAGCGGTCAGCCATGATGTAGACCCAGCCTCCCACTAAGAAAGAAGCGGGATTCCCGCTTTCGCGGGAATGACGAGGTAAAGAGGCTGGGCACTCATGCCCGCCCCTCCCTCACCTCCAGGACAATCTTCCCGACATGCTCCCCCGAATCCATCAGGGCGTGGGCTTCGGCCGCCTGCGCGAGCGGGAAGGTGGCGTGGATCACCGGCCGGATTTCGCCCGCATCGAGGTGCGGCCAGACCTCGCGGCGCAGGGAACCGGCGATCTGCGCCTTGATCGCCACCGGCTGCGGCCGCAGCGTCGATCCGGTCAGCACCAGCCGCTTGCGCATGACATCCCAGATCGAAATCTCGGCCTTGGCGCCGCGCTGGACGGCGATCGAAACATGCCTGCCGTCCGCGGCCAGGGAGGCGATGTTGCGCGGGACATAGTCGCCGCCGACCATGTCGAGCACGACATCGACTCCGCGGCCTCCGGTGATTCTTTTCACCTCCTCGACAAAATCCTGCTCGCGATAGTCGATCGCATGCGCCGCTCCGATCTCGATCGCTCGCGCGCATTTGTCGGCCGAGCCGGCAGTGACGATGATCTCGAGCCCGAAGGCCCTGCCGAGCAGGATCGCGGTGGTGCCGATCCCGCTGGTCCCGCCGTGGACGAGCACTCGGGCGCCGCGCCGGGCGCCGCCGCGATCGAACAGATTGGTCCAGACGGTGAAGAAGGTCTCCGGAAGCGCCGCCGCCTCGCTCAGCGACAATGCGTTCGGGACCGGAAGGCAGAGCGATTCCGTCGCCACGCAATATTCGGCATAACCGCCCCCCGCGACCAGCGCGCAGACCTCGCGGCCGAGCGTTGCCGAGTCGACGCCATCGCCCACGGCGACGATCGTCCCGGCGACCTCGAGGCCGGGAATCGAAGGAGCCCCCGGCGGCGGCGGGTAAAGCCCGCGCCGCTGCATGACATCGGGGCGATTCACCCCGGCCGCCGCGACTCGAATGAGCACCTCCCCTTCGGCGGGCGCCGGTACCGGCCGCTCGACCGGCTGGAGCACCTCGGGGCCACCGGCTTCGGAGGGGTCGATCGCGATCATCGTCTCGGGCAGGGTGGTCATGAAGCCACGCTTGTTGCGGAAATACGCGCAAGGCAAGCCTGAGCGGTTGACACCCCCCGCCCTCCAGGTGGATTCTGCCGACATGGACCTGGACGAGCTCTTCCCGAACAAGCCCGACGATCCCCTGACCCTGCTCACCCGGCAGGACCTCGATCCCCTCTCTGTCGACGAGCTCCACGCCCGCATTGCCACACTGGAATCCGAGATTGCCAGGGTTCGCGCAAAGATCGACGAATCCGTTAACCATCGCGCAAGCGCCGAAGCGTTATTCAAGAAATGAAAGCGGTCGGGGAACAATGCGCTGTCCCCCACCTTTTTCGGACATGTGCTTGATGGAGGCCGCCCGAAGACCGACATTAGGGGCAAGCGGCCCGTGATCATCGCGGGCTCACAGGAGTATGTCAGTGCCGTCTTTTGCCCGCGAATTGGAGCAGACGCTCCACACCGCCCTCGCCGAAGCGAGCGGCCGCAAGCATGAATATGCCACTCTCGAGCACCTTCTGCTCGCGCTCATCGAGGACGCCCACGCCTCCAAGGTGATGCGCGCCTGCGGCGTCGATCTTGCCGAGCTGCGCGAATCGGTCAGGTCCTATCTCGACAACGAGCTCGAGGCGCTGAAAGTCGAGGGTCAGACCGACCCCTCGCCGACCAGCGGCTTCCAGCGCGTGGTCCAGCGCGCCATCCTCCACGTCCAATCCTCCGGACGTGACGAGGTCACTGGCGCGAATGTGCTGGTCGCTTTGTTCTCGGAGCGCGAGAGCTATGCGGTCTATTTCCTGCAGCAGCAGGACATGAGCCGGCTCGATGCGGTGAGCTACATCAGCCACGGCGTCGGCAAGGGCGAGACCGCGGCCGAGCCGGCCGAGGTCAAGGGCGCCGAGGAGGCCAAGCCGGAAGAGGGCAAGAAGAAGAACGAATCTGCTCTCAAGCAGTTCACCGTCAACCTCAACGAGAAAGCGCAGAGCGGCCGGGTCGATCCGCTGATCGGCCGCGGCCCGGAGGTCGATCGGACCATCCAGATCCTCTGCCGGCGCTCCAAGAACAACCCGCTCTATGTCGGCGATCCCGGCGTCGGCAAGACCGCGATAGCGGAAGGGCTCGCCCGCAAGATCATCGAGAAAGACGTTCCCGACGTCCTCCTCGAAGCGGTGATCTATGCGCTCGACATGGGCGCGCTGCTCGCCGGCACCCGCTATCGTGGCGATTTCGAAGAGAGGCTCAAGGCGGTCGTCACCGAGCTCGAGAAGATGCCGCACGCGGTCCTGTTCATCGACGAGATTCACACGGTGATCGGCGCGGGTGCCACTTCGGGCGGAGCGATGGACGCTTCGAACCTGCTGAAGCCTGCGCTTTCGGGCGGCACGATCCGCTGCATCGGATCGACCACCTACAAGGAGTTCCGCAATCATTTCGAGAAGGACCGGGCGCTGCTCCGGCGCTTCCAGAAGATCGACGTGAACGAGCCGACGGTGGAGGATACGATCAAGATCCTGGCGGGACTGCGCACGGCCTTCGAGGACCACCACCACGTCAAATACACGCCCGACGCGATCAAGGCGGCGGTCGAGCTATCGGCGCGCTACATCAACGACCGCAAGTTGCCCGACAAGGCGATCGATGTGATCGACGAGGTCGGCGCGATGCAGATGCTGGTGCCGCCGAACAAGCGCAAGAAGACGATCACGACCAAGGAGATCGAGCAGGTCATCTCGACCATGGCGAGGATCCCTGCGAAGAGCGTCTCGGCCGACGACAAGAAGACGCTGGAGCATCTCGACCGCGACCTGAAACGGGTCGTGTTCGGCCAGGATGCGGCGATCGCAGTGCTCGCCTCGGCGATCAAGCTGTCGCGTGCCGGCCTTCGCGATCCGGACAAGCCGATCGGCAACTACCTCTTCTCCGGGCCGACCGGAGTGGGGAAGACCGAGGTCGCGCGCCAGCTCGCCTCGATCATGGGCATCCCGCTTCAGCGCTTCGACATGTCCGAATATATGGAGCGTCACTCGGTCAGCCGGCTGATCGGCGCGCCTCCGGGCTATGTCGGCTACGACCAGGGCGGCCTGCTCACCGACGCTGTCGACCAGCATCCGCACTCAGTGCTGCTGCTCGACGAGATCGAGAAGGCGCATCCCGATCTGTTCAACATCCTCCTCCAGGTGATGGACAACGGCAAGCTCACCGACCACCACGGCAAGACGGTCGATTTCAGGAATGTGATCCTGATCATGACCACCAATGCCGGCGCCTCGGACATGGCGCGAGAGGGTGTTGGCTTCGGCGACAATAGCCGGGAAGGCGAGGACGAGGAGGCGATCAAGCGGATGTTCACTCCGGAATTCCGCAACCGTCTCGATGCGATCGTGCCCTTCTCTTATTTGACGACCGAGGTCGTCGCCCGGGTGGTGGAGAAGTTCATCCTCCAGCTCGAGCTGCAGCTGGCGGACCGCAACGTGCATATCAGCCTCGACGAGGAATCGAAGAAGTGGCTGACCGCGCGCGGCTACGACAAGCTGTACGGCGCCCGGCCGATGGCCCGGCTCGTCCAGGAGAAGATCAAGCAGCCGCTCGCCGAGGAATTGCTGTTCGGCAAGCTGATCCACGGCGGCGAGGTCAAGGTCACGATCAAGGACAACGCGCCTTCGTTCGAGATCGTCGCCGCTCCGCCCAAGGCCAGCAAGAAGAAGGCGAAAAAGGCGCGCGAGCCCGAGGGCGAGCAGGGCCAGCCCGAAGAGCAGGCCTGAGCCATTCAGATCCTCCCCCGCTGCGGCGGGGGAGGATTTTTCTTTGCGCCGCCCCTCCCGTTTCTGTTATGTTCTCCTAGGATCAGGGAGGCTCGCCATGACAGACTCACTCACCTTCTACACCAAC
>JAQGLD010000066.1 GCA_028293055.1 Alphaproteobacteria bacterium | reverse complement strand
AACGCCCTGCTCGGCCTGCTCGATCAGGGTGTCGCGATAGATTTCCCAGGTCAGATCCTCGGCGACTCCGCCGACCTTTTCCAGCGCCTGGTAGATCGGCACCGTGCCGATCGGCACCGGCGAGTTGCGGATGATCCATTCGCGCGTGTCGTGGATGTTGCGGCCGGTGGACAGGTCCATGACCGTGTCGGCACCCCAGCGGATCGACCAGACCATCTTGTCGACCTCGGTCGCGACGTTCGAGGCGACCGCGCTATTGCCGATGTTCGCGTTGATCTTGACCAGGAAGTTGAGGCCGATCGCCATCGGATCGCTCTCGGGGTGATTGATGTTGTTGGGGATGATCGCGCGGCCGCGGGCGACCTCGTCACGGACGAATTCGGGGGTGACGTAATCGGGGATCGAGGCGCCGAAATCCTGGCCATCGCGAAGCAGGGATTCGAGTGCCGCCTCGCGTCCGGCATTTTCGCGGATCGCCACATATTCCATCTCGGGAGTGATGATGCCGCGGCGCGCATAATGCATCTGGCTGACATTGGCGCCGGGCTTGGCGCGGAGCACCCGGCGACGGACATTGGGGAAGGATTCGACGCCGCCCGAGCGGTCGGGGCCGAGCTGGCCGTTATCCTCGGGCTTTACCTCGCGCTGGAGCACTTCCTCGACATCGCCGCGGCCGCGGATCCAGTCGCTGCGGATCTCGGGCAGGCCGGCCATGATGTCGATCCGCGCGTCGGCATCGGTATAGGGGCCGGAGCAGTCATAGACACGAAGCGGCGGCTCGCCCGAGCTCGGCTCGAGATGAATCTCGCGCATCGCCACCTTATGCTCGCCGACATAGACCTTTCGGCTGCCACGGATCGGGCCGGTGGTCACTTTCATCTCAGTGCGCGCGGGAATGTCGGCCATTATTCGCTCCTCTACTGGAGAAAGAGCGGCGCGGCCGATCTCCCTCCCTACGCCGGTGTCAGCCGGATCAGGTTCGGCGGGTCGGGGGCTGCTGCCCCCCTCTCAACCGCGCATGAGCGGTCCCCCGGGGAATGCGCCCTTGTAGGCGCGTCGCGATCGAGGCGAAAGGCGAAACAGGCTGGATTGGGTGATAAGCCCGAGGGCGACGGATCAGGCGAAAGTGTCGCCGACCTGTTCGTCGCCGACGTCGCGCCTATAGGTGTTGGCGACCCGGCGCGAACGCAGGAAATAGGCGGTCCAGATCAAACCGTAGGCGACGCCCAGGCCGACAATCGGACCAAGCTCCTCGACGATCACGCTCGTATCCAGCACCAGGCTCCAGAGCCATATCTCGATCAGGCTGCGGCCCAGTCCGATGGACCAGATGCCGGCGATGACGATTCGGACCGTGCTCCAGCGTTCCAGGTTGTACAGCCGCCAGACCATGAACCAGCATGTAGCGATGGTCAGCAGGCTGATCACCCATTCCGCCGCCAGAAGGAAGGTCCACAGGGCTCCGAATTGCGCGGCCGCCGCCTGGTTGTCGCCCTCCATCAGGCCAGTGAGATCCCTGGCGACCCGCAACGGGGCTATTACACCGGTTCCGAACGCGAACAGGGCGAGCCATCCGCCAACGCCAACCAGCTGCTTGTCCGCCATGTCGAGGCCCCCGCTTCGTGCACGAAGATAGCATGGTGGACAGTATCGGAAAACGTTGAATCTTTGATCTGTACCAACGCTTTTCGACGGTTCCGCTTCGTTGCGCTAACAGGCGCAAAGGAGGGAGAGGGTGGGTCTCCACGCGCAGTGACTCTCCGGATACGTACCCAACCCCTAACCCCTCCCTGGAATCAGGGAAGGGAATTTTCCCTGACCTCCTCGACATAATGTCGCTCGCCGCTGGCATTGGCCCAGACCTGGACGAAGGCCCCGCTCTCCGGATCGATGAACCTCTCGGCGGTGGGCGCAAGCGGCGCGCGCGGCTCGGCTTTCACCTTGTCGTGGTAGCGGATCCGCTCGAATGCGATGGCGGCGGTAAGCGCGGCGAGCATCACCACCGCCGGCCAGGCCGTCCAATCCGCAAGCGCCCCGACCGTTGCGCAGAGCAGCAGGACCAAGCAGACTCCGAGAATCGCATTGCGGAGCATCAGCTGTCTCCCGTCGGCTCGATCCTGACCGCGGTGCCGTAGGCGACGACCTCGTTCATCGTCTGGCCGATCGATCCGGAATCGAAGCGCATCATCACGATCGCATTGGCGCCCATCAGGGTCGCGTTGGCGATCAGCCGGTCGATCGCCTGGCGGCGCGTATCTTCGACCAGAGCGGTATATTCCTTGATCTCGCCGCCGGCGAGCGAGCGCAGACCGGCGGCGATGTTGCCGCCGAGCCCGCGGCTGCGGACGACGACTCCGAAGACATGGCCAAGCGTCTCGACCACCCGGTGGCCGGGCAGGTTTTCGGTGGTTGCAACGATCATTCTCGCCTCCTCATTTCGCCAGCGCCGACACCATGTCCACCCAATGGTCGACATCGTCATAGAAAGCCTTGACCGGCAGCCTCTCGTCGCGACCGTGGGCTCGCTCGTCGTCGGGGATGATGCCCCAGCTGCCGTCGACTCCGTAGACCGGGATTCCGGCGACCCGGAACGGCCGCGCGTCGCTCGCGCCGGTGCTCATCTCGGGCATGATCGGCGCGCCGGGATGGCGCTTACGCACCGCCGCCGTGTAGGCGCTGACGACGTCGGGGCGGAGCGGCGAGGCGAGCGACATCTTCTGGTCGTCGGTGCGCTCGACGGCCACTCCTGGATCGGCGACCGCGCGCTCGAGCTCTTCGCGGACCGCGGCCGGCTCGGTCCCCGGCATGATCCGGCAATTGACCGTGGCGCGGGCGAGCTGGGGCAAGGCGTTGTCGGCATGGCCGCCGAACAGGCGGGTGGCGACGCAGCGCGTGCGGGTCAGCCCGACCTCCTGCGGATCCGCCTCGATGAAATCGGCCGCCTTGCCGTCGTTCGGGTTGGCGAGCCAGGCGCGCATCGCGTCGCCGAGCGGGCCGGGTTCGCTCTTCTGGCGCTCGCCGAAATAGGCGCGGGTGGTCTCGTTGAGCATCGGCGTGAAGCGCCAGGCCTCGAGCCGTTCGAGCGCATGGGCGAGCTGATAGATGGCATTGTCCGGCCGCGGCCGCGAGCTGTGCCCGCCCTTGTTGCGGACGGTGAGCGTGTACATCGAGAAGGTCTTCTCCGCCGTCTGCAGCCGGAATCCGAGCGACTTCCCGTCGGCTGCGAAGCCGCCGCCGCCGCCGTCCGAATTGAGCCCCAATTCGGCTTCGGTCCATTTGCTCCATTCGGTCGCCGCGAGCCTGGCGCCGTTGCCGCTGGTCTCCTCGTCCCCGGTAAACAGGACGATGATGTCGCGGCTCGGCTTGAACCCTTCGGCTCTGAGGCGAAGCAGAGCGGTGGTCACCGCGCTCACTCCTTCCTTGATGTCGCTGGTGCCGCGGCCGTAATAATAGCCGTCCTTCTCGACGAACTTGAACGGGTCCATCGACCAGTCCTCGGGCTTGGCCTCGACCACATCCATATGCGCCATCAGCAGGATCGGCTTCTTGCCC
>JAQGLD010000623.1 GCA_028293055.1 Alphaproteobacteria bacterium | reverse complement strand
GCGATGCCGCTCCATTCCGATTTCATCGCCCGCCATTGCCGCGCGCCGATTGTGGCCAATTCGCCACGCTGACCAACAGAGTGGCACCGCAGCCTGCACAACGGTCTGAAGCGCCCTGAAACCGGATTGACAGGGATCGCCGCCAGTCGGATGAGGAAACCTCAGAACATAAGATTGGACCGGAAATGTAACCGGTTACATCAGTCGAGCAAGGGGAGAGTTCAGTGAAAAATTCCGGCGACAGGCGGGCGAAGCTGGTGCGCGGCATCTCGCTTGCGGCAATGACCGTGGCGCTTTCGATCAGCGTTCCGGCCTTCGCGCAGACCAGCTCGACCCTGAGGGGTCATGCCGACGGCGCCAGCCCCGGCGCGGTGGTCACTGCCACCGACACGGTCACCGGCCAGCACCTCACCGGCACGATCGACGGCAACGGCAATTACATCATCGTCGGCCTTCGCCCGAGCACCTATCAGGTTCAGCTCGCGGACGGCCCGACCGAGGCGGTCACGGTTCCGGTCGGCCAGATCGTCACCTATGATTTCAACAAGCCCGAGCCCTCGGCCGAGATCGTCGTCACCGGCACCCGCAGCCGCACCGAGGTCCGCACCGCCGGGGTAACGACCAATGTCAGCCAGGCGCAGATCGAGAATCTGCCACAGAACGACCGCAACTTCCTCAATTTCGCGGCGCTCGCGCCGGGCGTCGCGGTGTCCCCCTCGGGCGGCGACAAGAGGGTTCAGGCCGGGGCGGTCAGCGCCGATAACATCAACGTCTTCATCGACGGGCTGAGCTTCAAGAATCCGATCAACCATGGCGGGGTCGCCGGCCAGAATTTCTCGCAGGGCAATCCCTTCCCGCAGCTCGCGGTCCAGGAGTTCAAGGTCGATACCCAGAACTTCAAGGCCGAATATGAGCAGGCCGGGTCGGCGATCATCACCGCGGTGACCAAGACCGGCGGCACCAGCTTCCACGGTGACGTGTTCGGCGAGTTCCAGCCCAAGGCGTTCATCGGCCGGCCGCATTTCGACCGGCCTGGCGAGGCGAACAACCCGAACGGCACGATCCCCAAGCCGGACTATAAGCGCTGGCAATATGGCGCCGATCTCGGCGGACCGATCATCAAGGATCGCCTGCATTTCTTCGCCGCCTTCGAGGCGACGGACCAGACCAATCCGTCGACCAGCGTGCTCCTCCAGAGCCCGGTCCCGACCGCGATCCAGCAGCAATATAATGGCAGCTACCCGCAGACCTTCAAGCAGCGCCTCTATTTCGGCAAACTGAGCCTGTTCGCGACCGACGACGATACGATCAACGGCAGCATCTTCGTCCGCAAGGAGCGCAACCTGCGCGACTATGGCGGGACCGACGTGCCGACTCACGGCCACGACATCACCAGCAATGTGAATGTCTATCAGCTCGACTGGAACCACCGCGGCGACGGCTGGCTCAACGAGATGCTGATCGCCTACAACACCGTTTCCAACGGCACTCCGCGAGTCAGCACCGGGCCTGAAATCGTGCTCACCCGAGGCCAGGACATCGGCAATCGCGCCGCCAATCTCGGCAACAATTCCTTCGTCCAGGACGACCATCAGAAGAGCTGGACGTTCAAGGACAACGTCACGATCACGCGCGACACCCATGTCATCAAGGGCGGGGTCAAGGCGAGCTTCAACCGCTATTCGCGGCTCGAGGATCTGCAGAGCAACGGCACCTATTTCTTCGACGCAGCGACATTCACCACGTTCGACGCGTCCTCACCCTACGCAGCTCAGATCTCGACCATCCCGAACCATGCGGCGACCGCGAAGAACAACCCGATCTGGCTGATCATCCAGGACGACAGGACCCCCAACGACCATCTCACTGTCAATGCCGGCCTGCGCTGGGATTATGAGACCAACGCGAAGAACGAGAATTTCGTCACTCCGCCGGCGATCGTCACCGCGCTTCGCAACTATCCGGGCTGGAAGGCCGCCGGCATCAACCCCGACGACTATATCTCGACCGGCAACAACCGCCATCCCTACTGGAAGGCGTTCCAGCCGCGAGTCGGCCTGTCCTACGACGTCAATGGCGATCGCAGCCTGATCTTCTTCGCCGGCGCCGGCCGCTATTACGACCGGCCCCTGTTCATCACCGCCGGGATCGAGACCCTCAAGGCCTATTACCAGTCGGTCTCGACCCTCCAGGCAGCAGCTGGCGGCACCCTCCCGGCTGCGCTGAAGAGCGTCGATGCGCTCCGCGCGGCGGCGATCGCCCAGGGTCTCGGCGGTGCGGTCTGGCTGCTCAAGAACGACACCAAGCTGCCTTATTCGGACCAGTTCAGCCTCGGTGTGCGCAAGCGCTTCGGCGACTGGAACACGTCGCTGACCCTGTCGCATATCCGCAGCCACAACATCTTCCAGTTCGTCCGCGGCAACCGCCTGCCCGACGGATCCTATCCGAAGACCACGGTCACCGGCGAATATGTCATCGTCGACAATTTCCCGACGGCGGGCCAGCTTCCGGGCTTCAACGGCAAGCTCAATATTGGCGCGAACGAGGGCGAGGCTCGCTATTGGGGCCTCTATCTCCAGGTCGACAAGCCCTATACCCGGGCATCGGGCTGGGGCGTCACCGGCACCCTCACCCTGCAGAATCCGAAGACCAACGACGGCACCGAGCTCGGCGCCGACGAATTCTTCGCCGGCCCGGACCAGAACCAGTTCGGCTGGGAGCATGTCCAGGGTGTCGATCGCTATCGCTTCGTCGGCACCGGGATCGTCGGACTGCCCTTCGGCTTCACCGGATCGGGCACCGTGACCCTGGCCTCGGGCCCCTATTTCGGACATGTCGCTTTCTATCCGGACGGCGCGGTGTTCAACGGCGCCGGAGTCTACCATCCCAAGAGCGATCTCGCCTACAAGACGGTCGACCTGCGCATTGCCAAGACGGTGAAGCTTCCGATCGGAGCGCTGACCGCGGACTTCCAGGTCTACAATTTGTTCGACAGCGTGAACCGGAACTATTCGACCTGGGGGGCAGGAAGCGGCGCGAACCCGACATTGCTGGAGAATGGCACCGTCGGCAATGCGCGCACCTTCCAGGCAGGGCTGAAATATTCATTCTAGCGAACCACCGGGCGCTGCGGTGAGGACGGGAATGCGCCCGGCTTCGCCGCCTCGCCGGCCCGGCCAGATTCGATTTCCATGCGATGGCGGGGATCGCAGGCCCGCGCCGCCAATTGCATCGAACGCGACCGCATGACCGTCTTCTCACTGACCCGAAGGGCCTTGCTCAAGGGCGCGTCGGCGGGGGCGATCGTCGCTGCGTCGTCGCGGGCGCTCGCGGCCGTGCCTCGACCTGCCGACCCGTTCATCGAGGCGCTGGTCGCGCGGATGAGCCTCGAGGAGAAAGCGGGCCAGCTCAGCATCTACAGCGATCCGGCCCGCACCGATGGGCCGCCGGTCAACCCCGGCCTCGCCCGCCAGGGCATGGACGAGCTCAAGGCGCGGATCGCGCGGGGCGAGATGACCGGCCTGTTCAACGGCATCGGGACCGCAGGCGGCCGCGAGCTGCAGCGCGTCGCGGTCGAGCAGTCGAGGAGCCGGATCCCCCTGATTTTCGCCGCCGACGTGATCCACGGCATGAAGACGACCTTCCCGGTCCCGCTCGGCGAGGCGGCGAGCTTCGATCCGTCGCTGGCCGAGCGCACCGCCCGCGCCGCTGCGATCGAGGCGAGCGCCAAGGGCATTCACTGGGTTTTCGCGCCGATGGTCGATGTCGCCCGCGACCAGCGCTGGGGACGGGTGGTCGAAGGCGCCGGAGAGGACACTTGGCTCGGATGCCAGTTCGCGCGCGCCCGCGTCCGCGGCTTCCAGGGCGCGAGCCTGAAGTCGGATGATTCGGTGCTCGCCTGCCCAAAGCATTTCGCCGCTTATGGCGCGGTGATGGGAGGCATGGACTATAACAGCGCCGACATCCCGGAGACGGCCTTGCGCGAAACCCATTTGCCACCGTTCCGCGCGGCGTTCGAGGCCGGCGCGCTTTCGACCATGTCGAGCTTCAACGACATTGGCGGAGTGCCTTCGACCGGCAACCGCCACCTGCTCACCGATATCCTGCGCGGCGAGTGGGACTTCCAGGGACTGGTCGTCTCCGATTACACGTCGGACGAGGAGATGATCCTCCACGGCTACGCGGCCGACGGTCCCGACGCGGTGGTCAAGGCGATCAATGCCGGTTGCGACATCTCGATGCAGAGCGAACTTTACCACAAGCACCTTCCCGCTCTGGTCCGCGCCGGCAAGGTTTCGATGGCGGTGGTCGACGAATCCGTGCGCCGGGTGCTTCGGGTGAAGAAAGCGCTTGGCCTGTTCGAAAACCCCTACCGGTCGCTCGACGCGGCGCGCGAGCGCGCCGATGTCCGCCGGCCCGATGCGATCGCCCTCGCCCGCGAATCGGCGCGCAAGTCGATCGTCCTGCTCAGGAACGAAGGCGACCTGCTGCCCTTGCCCAGGACCGGCAGGTCGATCGCCCTGATCGGGCCGTCGGTGTCGGACAAGGCGGACATGCCGGGGCCCTGGGCGAGCTTTCCGGACATCGAATCATGCGTGACGATCGAGCAGGGATTCCGGGATGCGCTCGGGCCGGACGCGATGCTCAGGGTCGTCCGCGGCTCCGACTATGAAGCGCCGACCGAGGGCGGAATCGCCGCCGCCCTGGACGCTGCTGGAGCCGCCGACACGATCGTCCTCGTCGTCGGCGAAAGCGCCTCGATGTCCGGCGAGGCGCAATCGCGCGTCGATATCTCCATCCCAGCGCCGCAGCTCGCGCTGGCGGAGGCGCTCGCCTCGACTGGCAAGCCGATGGTCGTCCTGCTCCGCCACGGCCGCGCGCTCGCCTTGAGCGGCGCGATCAGACAGGCGCGGGCGATCCTCGCGACCTGGTTCCTGGGCTCCGAGACCGGCCATGCCATCGCCGACATAATGTTCGGAGACCATGCGCCGCAGGGCCGGCTTCCGGTCAGCTTTCCGCTCGCTTCGGGCCAGGAGCCATTCTTCTACAATCACCGCACCACCGGGCGACCCCAGCTGACGGAGGACAAGAATTGGAAGGCGCGCTATCGCGAAATTCCCAATGTGGCGCTCTATCCGTTCGGTCATGGCCTGACCTATTCGACGATTACTTATGGCGAGACCCGGGCGAGCGCGGCCGAGCTGGGATGGAACGATGCCCTCACGGTGACTGCGACGGTGAGCAACACGGGCGCGCGGGCGGCCCATGAAGTGGCGCAGCTCTACATTCACGACAAGGTCGCGAGCCTCACCCAGCCGGTGCGCGCGCTCAAGGGGGTAAGCCATGTCGACCTGGAGCCTGGCCAGAGCGCTCGGGTGAGCTTCACCCTGCGCCGCGCCGATCTCGCTTTCGTCCGCGCCGATCTCTCCGCTTCGGCCGAGCCGGGCGAGTTCGACATCTGGATCGCGCCCTCGTCGGTGGGCGGAGTTCCGGCGCGGATCGCGCTGCGCGGTTCGGCATGAGGTGCGGGCCGGGATGAAGCCGGAGCTGCGCCGTTTCGGGGAGAGCCGAAGCCCGGTCGTGGTCATCGATGGCTTCAGCGGCGATATCGGCGCGATCCGTGCCCTGGCCGCGGCGATCGCGCCGTTTCCGGCGGACCATGGCACCAACTATCCGGGCCTTCGCCGGATACTCACCGAGCAGGATGACGCTTTCTCCTACGTCAACCGGACCCTGACCGATGCCGCCCCCTTTATCGGCGGCGGCTTCGGCTGCGACTCCTTCGACCTGCTCGAGGCGAGCTTCTCGATGGTCACAGCGCGGCCGGAGTCTCTGCTTGCGCAGCAGCGCGCGCCGCATTTCGATTCCCCCGATCCGAACTATCTCGCGGTACTTCATTATCTCAGCGACACGCCGGGCACCGGCACCGCTTTCTATCGCCAGCGTTCCACCGGAATCGAGACGATCGAACCAGCCAATCTCGATCGTTTCGTCGCCCATGCCAGGCGCGAAAGCGCAGGCCTGGCCGGTTACACCAACGGCTCCACCGCCGCGTTCGAACAGATCGGCCTGATCGAAGCCGTCCCGGACCGATTGATCGTCTATCAGGGCCGG
>JAQGLD010000617.1 GCA_028293055.1 Alphaproteobacteria bacterium | reverse complement strand
CGTTGAGCAACGCCCGCGTGGCACGGATCGGCATCCTCTTGCCGACTCCATATTTGCCGCCGGTCCAGCCGGTATTGACCAGCCAGCATTTCGCGTCGCCCTTGGCGATCCGGTCCTTGAGCAGATTGCCGTAGACGCTGGGATGCCGCGGCATAAAGGCCGCCCCGAAGCAGGTCGAGAAGGTCGCCTCGGGCTCGGTCACTCCGATCTCGGTCCCGGCGACCTTGGCGGTGTAGCCGGAGAGGAAATGATACATCGCCTGCTCCGGGGTGAGCCTGGAGATTGGCGGAAGCACGCCGAACGCGTCGGCGCTGAGCATCACCACGTTGCGCGGCACCGGCCCCATATTCTCGCTCGAGGCATTGGGGATGAAGTCGATGGGGTAGGCACCGCGCGTATTCTCGGCGAGGCTGTCGTCGTCGAGATCGAGCTCGCGCGTGTCGGGATCCATCACGACATTCTCGAGCACCGTGCCGAACCTTTTGGTGACGGCGAAGATTTCGGGCTCGGCCTCGGCCGAGAGCCGGATCATCTTGGCATAGCAACCGCCCTCGAAGTTGAAGACCGCCGAATCCGACCAGCCATGCTCGTCGTCGCCGATCAGAGTGCGGCTGGCGTCGGCGGAGAGGGTCGTCTTGCCGGTACCGGACAATCCGAAGAAGATCGCGGTATCGCCGTCGGGGCCGATATTCGCGGAGCAATGCATCGGCATCACCCCTTCGGCGGGGAGCAGGTAGTTGAGGATTCCGAACACCGACTTCTTCATCTCGCCTGCATAGGCGGTGCCGCCGATCAGAACGGTGCGCTCGGTGAGGTTGACCGCGATCACCGTCTCGCCACGGGTGCCGTGCCGCGCCGGATCGGCGCGAAAGCTCGGCAGGTCGATGATAGTGAATTCGGGCTCGAACGCGGCGAGCTCGTCGGCCTCGGGGCGCACCAGCAGCGTCCGGATGAACAGATTGTGCCAAGCGAGCTCATTGATCACCCGGACCCGCACCCGATGCTCGGGCTGCGAGCCGCCGAACAGGTCGGCGACATAGAGGCTGTCCTTGCCCTCGAGCGCCGCAAGAAAGTCCGCCTTGAGCAATGCGAAATGGTCGGAGGACATGGATTTGTTGTTCTCCCACCAGATCGTGCCGTCGGTCTCGGCGTCGCGGACGATATATTTGTCCTTGGCGGAGCGGCCGGTGTGCTGGCCAGTGCGGACGACCAGCGGCCCATCCTTGGCGAGAAGACCTTCGCAGCGGCGGACGGCATGCTCGACCAGAGGCGCGGTTCCAAGGTTCCAATTGATTTCGGCAGGGGTAGAAATCCCCTGACTTGCCAGGCTGCAAGCCGGCGCGCGATTACCCACAAACTGTCTCCCGAGGTTTATATTATAATATCTTATGGGACTCGGGACGGCGGAAGCCACCGGCCCGGGGTCGCTCGCCGGATTATCCGAGCGCGGCGGTTGCGTCAAAGGTTCGTCCCGCACTTTCGGGAGGCTCCATGCCGCGCCGGCCTAAAGCGGACCTGAGCGTGGGCATCTGAAAACGGCACTCAAAGGCGTGGCGCTTCCACCTCAACCAATCCGGGTCTATGGATCGCGTCCCCGAACGAAGGCGGAGCCCTATGGCGGTTACGATCGCTCTGGTCGACGACGACCGCAATATCCTGACCTCGGTATCGATCGCCCTCCAATCGGAGGGCTTCATCACTCGGCTCTATTCCGACGGAGAGCTTGCGCTCAAGGCGCTGACCGAGAATCCGGCGGACCTCGCCGTCCTCGACGTGAAGATGCCGAAAATGGACGGCATGGAATTGCTCAGGCGGCTTCGCGAGAAGAGCGAGATGCCGGTCATCTTTCTGACCTCGAAGGACGAAGAGATAGACGAGGCGCTCGGCCTCGCGATGGGCGCCGACGATTATATCACCAAGCCTTTCTCGCAGCGTCTGCTGATCGCCCGGATCCGAGCTATCCTGCGGCGCACCGAAGCTCGGTCCGCCGGCAACGGGAACCGCGACGCCCAGGAGGAGGAGGTCGAGCGCGCCGAGCTGCTCCGCGGCCGGCTGGTGATGGACCCGGCGCGCCATCGCGTGCGCTGGGACGGCAAGGACGTCTCGCTCACCGTGACCGAATTCATGATCCTCGAGGCTCTCGCGACACGGCCGGGCGTGGTCAAGTCGCGCAACCAGCTGATGGATATCGCCTATCAGGAGGATATCTATGTCGACGATCGGACCATCGACAGCCACATCAAGCGGTTGAGACGCAAGTTCCGGGAGGTCGACCCGGTCTTCAAGGCCATCGAGACGCTCTACGGGGTGGGATATAAATTTGCCGAGGAATGAAGAGGAGCAGGGCGCGCGCTGGCGGCCGCGATGGATGCTCCTCCATCGCATCCTCGCGATCAACATCTTTGCCCTGGCGATCCTCGCGGGCAGCATCTTCTACCTGGACGGCTTCCGACGAAGGCTGACCGAAGGCTCGATCGCGACCGCAGCCACGCAGGCGCAGATCGCCTCCGATTCTCTCTCGCTCGCCGAGCCCCACGAACGCGAAGATTTGCTGCAGCGCCTGGGCCGGCATTCGCGAGCGCGGCTGCGGGTGTTCGACCGCAGCGGCGCGCTCAAGATGGACAGCTGGAACGGGACCCAGCCCACTTACGAGCTGCGCGATCCCAGCCAGGAGGATTGGCGCAAGCATGTCTCGCGCACGATCGACAATGTCTTCGACGCCATGGTCGGCGCCCCTTCCCCGCCGCCCTTGGCGGTTCCCGAAGGACGCACGCTCGATTCCTGGCCCGAGGCGGTGGCGGCCCTGCGCAGCGGCAAGACGGTGACGATGGAGCGGCGCGCGCCGGAAGGCACGCTTTACATCTCGGCGGCGACCCCGATGGCCCGAACCGGGGAGGTGGCGCTGCTCAGCCGCAACGCCCGCTACATCCGTCGCATCGTTCGCGAAGAACGCCAGACCCTGCTCGAGATTCTGCTGATCACGCTCAGCGTCTCGGTGCTGCTGTCGCTCTTCCTGGCCCGAACCATCGCGACCCCGCTTCGCCGGCTCGCACGCGCTGCGCAAAGGGTAAGGCTCGGCCGGGATCGAGAGGTCTCCGTGCCCCGCCTGCCTTCGCGGCGCGACGAGATCGGGCTGCTCGCCCGCGCCCTTGCCGACATGACCCAGACGCTTCGAAGCCGGATCGACGCAACCGAGGCGTTCGCCGCCGATGTCACCCACGAGCTCAAGAACCCACTCGCCTCGCTGCGCTCCGCGGTCGAGAGCCTCGACCGGGTCGACGATCCGGGGCTTCAAAGGCAGCTCGTCGACGTGATCCATCATGATGTGGTCCGGCTCGACCGGCTGATCGTCGATATCGCCGAGGTTTCGAGGCTCGACGCCGAGCTTTCGCGAGCGCGTTTCGAGCCGATCGACATTGGCGCACTGATCGAATCGCTCGTTCCCTTGTGGGAGCCTCGCGCCGAGGCCCGGCAGGTCCGCATCGCATTCGCTCGCCCTCGCAAGGGCAGCGCGATGGTCGAGGGAGACGGGTCGCGACTGACTCGGGCAATCGACAATATCGTCGACAACGCCATTTCCTTCTCGCCGCCGGGCGGCCTGGTCGAGATCACCGCGGCGATGATCGACGGCGAGGTCGTGGTCAATGTCGAGGATGAGGGGCCCGGAGTGCCCGCAGACCTGCGTGCCGCGATCTTCCGCCGCTTCCACAGCCTGAGACCGGCGAACGAGGCGTTCGGCCAGCATAGCGGCCTCGGCCTCGCCATCGCCAAGGCGACAGTCGAGGGCCATGACGGCTCGATCAGCGCCGAGGATAGGCATGACTGCCGCACCGGCGCCCGCTTCGTCTTCCGGTTCCCCGAGGCGCAGCTATGAGCGAGACCGTCCACGCCAGCTGCGTCGCGATCGAGGGCCGGGCGGTGCTGCTCGCCGGCGCCTCGGGCAGCGGGAAGTCGGACCTGGCGCTTCGCCTGATCGACCGCGGCGCTCGGCTGGTCAGCGACGATTACACCATGGTCGTCGCGCGGGACGGACGCTTGTTCGGCTCTGCCCCTGCCGCGATCGCCGGCCAGCTCGAGATTCGCGGTGTCGGGATCGCCGGTTTCGAGCCCGTCTCCGATTCGCCGATCTGCCTCCATGCGGACCTCGACTGCCTACCCGAGCGCCTTCCCGAGCCGCGAATGATCGAGATAGCGGGTGCGCGGCTTCCATCCGTCGCGCTCGCACCGCTTGAGGCCTCGGCGCCGATCAAGCTAGAGCAGGCGCTTCGCCTTTTCGGATTGAGCCTTCCATGACCGCCGGCGCCATTCCCAAGCGGATCCTGCTCGTCACCGGGCTGTCGGGTGCTGGCAAATCCACCGCCTTGCGGACCCTCGAGGATATCGGCTGGGAGGTCGTCGACAACCTGCCCTTGTCCTTGCTCGAACATTTGCTTTCGACCCCGCTCGGCAAGGGCAGCAACCGCCGGCGGCGGCCGCTAGCGATCGGAATCGACAGCCGCACCCGCGATTTCGATGCCCGCCGAGTGGTCGGCCAGATCAAGACCCTGTCCGACGATCACGAATTTCCGGTCGAGACGCTCTTTTTCGATTGCGCCGGATCGGAGCTGCTGCGCCGCTACTCCGAGACCCGCCGCCGCCACCCGCTCGCACCCGACCGGCCGGCGACCGACGGAATCGCAGCTGAGCGCGAGCTGATGGAGCCGATCCGCCGCTGGGCCGACCATGTCATCGACACCACCGACACCGCGCCCAACGCGCTTCAGCAGCAGATCCGCCAGCGTTTCGGAAGCGCCAGCGACGCGCCGACACTCACGGTGATGTCGTTCGGCTTCTCGCGCGGGCTACCGCGCAGCGCGGACACCGTGTTCGACATGCGATTCCTTCGCAATCCCTACTGGATCGACTCGTTGCGCGATCTCACCGGGCTCGATGCCGAAGTGGGCGCCTATGTTGCCGGCGACGAGGCCTATGAGGGCGCGGTCGGACGAATCGAGGACCTGCTGCTCACCCTCCTCCCACGCTATAGCGAGGAAGGAAAATCTTATGTCACCGTAGCGTTCGGTTGTACCGGGGGAAGACACCGTTCGGTTCATGTCGCAGAACGGGTGGCGGCACGGTTGCGCGAAGCGGGATTTTCGCCCACGGTCGAGCATCGGGACCTCACCTCGCGGCCTCACGCGGCGGTCGAGGCGAGCGCGACGTCGTCGCGGAGCGAAGGTCGCAGGAATCAGGTGTCTGAATGATTGGTTTGGTGCTGGTTACCCACGGCCGACTGGCGTCGGAATTCGTCACGGCGATGGAGCATGTCGTCGGCCCGCAGGAGCGGATCGAAGCGATCTGCATCGGTCCCGAGGACGATATGGAGGGGCGCCGCAACGACATTGCGGATGCGATTGCAAAGGTCGACGACGGCAACGGAGTCATCATCCTCACCGACCTGTTCGGAGGCACTCCGTCGAACCTCGCAATCTCGCTGATGAAGTCCGACAAGATCGAGGTGATCGCGGGGGTCAACCTGCCGATGCTGATCCGGCTCGAAGGCGCCCGCAAGACGACCGATGTGCGCTCCGCGGTCGCCGCCGCTCGGGAAGCTGGCCGCAAATATATCTCGGTCGCGTCCGAGATCCTCGGCGAGACGGTCTGACCGTGGCGAGCAGGACGGTCCAGGTCCCCAATCGCCGCGGCCTTCACGACCGCGCCAGCGCCAAGTTCGTCACCCTCGCAGCGGTCCAGCCGGCAGCGGTCGAGGTCGAGAAGGATGGCAGCCGGGTCTGCGGAACCTCGATCATGGGCCTGATGATGCTGGGCGCCGCGATGGGCGACTCGATCACGATCCACGCCGCGGGCGCCGGCGCCGACGAGGCGATCGCAGCGCTCGCGGCCCTGGTCGAGGGCCGATTCGGCGAGGAGTGATGGTGAGTTTCGCGCGCAGCGGCCAGACGTAGATGCCCCGCCAGATCACGGCT
>JAQGLD010000606.1 GCA_028293055.1 Alphaproteobacteria bacterium | reverse complement strand
ATGCGGACTATCGGGCGACGCGCGTGCCCCGCGATGACCTGGCAAGCTACTTTCGGGCACGCGGGGAGGATCCCGCCTGGCGCGGATGCAACATCACGATCCCGCACAAGCAGGATTCGGTCGCGCTGGTCGACGCGCTCGAGGATGACGGAATCGGCGCGATCAATTGCGTTGTAGCGAAGGACGGTCGGCTGGTCGGGCGCAACACCGACGCCGGCGGCTTCGAGTCGGCGCTTCCGGCCTGGCTGTCCGCCGGCGACCGAGTCGTACTGATCGGCGCCGGGGGTGGTGCAGCGGCGGCTCTGGCGGCGCTCGCCCGGCGCGGGATCGAATGCGACATTGTCGCGCGTAACCCCGACCAGGGGCGCGAGCTGATCGCCCGCTTGGCGGCAACCGGGCGCGCGATCGGCTTTGACGACGCGGATAGGGCGCTGGCCGGCGCAGCGGGCGTGGTGAATGCCAGCCCGCTCGGGATGAACGGCTTTGCGCCGATGCCGGCCTCCGTGCTGGCTGCCCTCGGCCGAGTCCGGCCCGGCGGGTTCGCATTCGATATGGTTTATGCTCCGCTCCGGACGGCCTTGCTGGCGGCCGGCGAGCAAGCCGGGCTGGAGCCGATCGATGGCCTGGCGATGCTGATCGGCCAGGCTGCTTTGGCCTTCGGCTTCTTCTTCGGATCGCCGGCGCCTCGCGGGGACGACGACGCGCTGCGAGCGATCCTGACGCGATGATCCGGCTCGGCCTGACCGGCTCGATCGGCATGGGTAAGTCGACCGTCGCCGCGATGTTCGCAGCCGAAGGCGTTCCGGTGTTCGACGCCGACGCGGCGGTGCACCGCCTCCAGGGACCGGAGGGCGCCCTCGTCTCGGCGATCGAGGCGACCTTTCCCGGGACGACCGGCGAGAGCGGGGTCGATCGCACCGCGCTCGCGGAACGGGTGCTAGGCGCACCGGAAGAGCTCAAGCGCCTTGAGGCCCTTGTCCACCCGGCGGTCGCGCGCGAGCGGGAGGCATTCCTCGTCGTCCATGCGGCGGCACCGATCGTGCTGCTCGACATCCCCTTGCTGTTCGAGACGGGCGGTGAGGGCCAGGTCGACCGGATCGCGGTGGTCTCCGCGCCAGACGAGGTCCAGCGCGCGCGGGTGCTGGCCAGGCCGGGCATGACCGAGGCCAAGCTCGACCGCATAGTCGGGCACCAGCTGCCGGATGGTGAGAAGCGGGCCAGGGCCGATTTCGTCATCCCGACCGGAGGCGATCGGGAGGAGACTCGACAGGCGGTTCGGCGCATCCTCGCTTGCCTCGCAACGCCCGAAGATTCATAAGCTGCGTCATGCGCGAAATCGTATTCGACACCGAGACCACGGGCCTCAGCCCGCTCGCCGGCGACCGCACGGTCGAGATCGGCTGCGTCGAAATGTACAATAGGGTCGAGACCGGGCGGACCTTCCACGCTTATTTCAATCCGTGCCGTCCGATGCCGAGCGGAGCCGAGGCGGTGCACGGCCTTTCGGACGCCTTTCTCGCCGACAAGCCGAAATTCCTCGAGCGGGCGGAAGAGCTGCTCGAATTTCTCGGCGATTGCCCGCTGGTCGCGCACAATGCGAGCTTCGACTTCGGCTTCCTCAACCACGAGCTCAACAATTGCGGCCGGCCCCTGGTCTGCATGACCCGAATGGTCGACACGTTGAGCCTGGCCCGAATGCGCCATCCCGGCGCCAAGCACAGCCTCGACGCGCTCTGCACCCGGTTTGGAGTCGATCGCAGCGTCCGTATCAAGCATGGCGCGCTGATCGACGCCCAGCTGCTCGCCGCCTGCTATGTCGAGCTTACCGGCGGCCGCCAGATCGGGCTGTCGCTGGCGGAGGTCGAGAATCTGGCGGCCTCGGCGGAACCTGCGCAATCGGCGGCGATTGTCGTAAGGGTGCGGCCGCCGCGGCCGCATTCGGCGACCGAGGAAGAGCTGCTGGCTCATGCCGGCTTCCTCGCTACCCTCACCGATCCCATCTGGAATCGGCTGGAGGGCCGCGGTTGACGAAGCGCCAAGGCGGCGCCTAATCGCGCCGCCACGACGCAGCCGTTAAATGCTGGAGAAAAAAATGGATATCCGCGTCTCGGGTCATCAGGTCGACACGGGCGAAGCGCTTCGTGCGCACGTCGATTCCCGTCTCACCGCAATTGCGGACAAATATTTCTCGCGGGCGATTTCCGCGCAGGTGACGTTCGGCAAGGGCCCTCACGACCACGGATTCACCTGCGAAATCGTCGCGTACGTGCCTCAGAATGTGGTGCTCAAGAGCAGCGATCGCGCGACCGAGGCGCGGACTGCGTTCGATTGCGCCGCCGACAAGATCGAGAAGCAGCTTCGGCGCTACAATCGCAGGATCAAGGATCGTCAGGGCCCTCCGGTCGAGGCTCTCGACGAGGTCCCCGCCAATGCCGATTATCGAGTGTTCCAGGGCGTGGACGGAGTCGAGGAAGAGACGGAAGACAATCCGCTGATCATCGCCGAAACCAAGGTCGACATTCCCGATGCCAGCGTCTCGGACGCGGTGATGATGCTCGACCTGCGTCACACCAACGCCCTCATGTTCCGCAACAGCGGGACGGGGTCGTTCAACATGGTCTATAGACGAGGCGACGGCACGATCGGCTGGGTGGAGCCGCAGGGCGCCTGATCCCGCTGGGCGGGCGAATCCGAACGGACCAAAGCGGGGGGCCTGCGCGCTCCCTTCGGGGCATGAATGAATGATCTCTCCGACATACTGACGGATGCCTGCGTCGATGCGGGCTTGAACGCGGGCAACAAGAAGGCCCTGTTCCAGCAGCTCGGCACTGCCGCCGCGCGTCAGACAGGTCTGCCCGCGAAGGCCATCATTTCGGCGCTGAGCGAGCGCGAAAAGCTCGGCTCGACGGGTTTCGGCTTCGGAATCGCGATTCCACACGGCAAGGTGGAGGGCCTCGCCCACATATTCGGCTATTTCGCCCGGCTCACCGCTCCGATAGACTTCCAGTCGGTCGACACTCTTCCGGTGGATCTCGTCTTCATGATCCTATCCCCTCCCGATGCCGGTGCCGATCATCTCAAGGCGCTCGCCAGGGTCAGCCGGGCGCTGCGCGATCCGGGCACGCTCGCCAAGCTCAGGGGCGCGCGTTCGCGCGATGCCATCTTCGCCCTGCTCGCCGGAATCGAAAGCCTCAATGCCGCCTGAGGTGGCCGATCCGGGCCCGGCAGCGCCCTATGCCGGGGCGCAGGCGCATTTCCGGGCGCTCGAATCGCTCTACCGCCACGCCCCGATCAATCGGCGGTTCGAATCACGGCTCGAAATCGTCGAATCTGGATTCGCGCGAATCCATTTCGAGGTCGACGAGACGGTGTTTCACGCCGCCGGTGCGGCGCACGGCACGATTTATTTCAAGATGCTCGACGACGCCGCCTTCTACGCCTGCAACACATTGGTCACCGATCGCTTCCTGCTGACCACCGCCTTCAACCTGCTCTTCACCCGGCCGCTGCGGGAAGGCCCCGCCGTCGCCGAGGGGCGCTGGGCCAGTGGGCGGAGGCGGGTCCTGATCGGCGAAGCGCGTCTCGTCGACTCCGATGGCGAGGAGGCGGCGCGGGGCACCGGCACATTCATGCGTTCGCGCATTCCCCTGTCCGGACTGTCCGGTTACCGCACCGACGGATGAACATCCGGCTCGCCTCGTCGGTGCTGGTCGGCGCGCTCATTCGCACCGCAGAGGGCGAGGGAGGGTTCGGGGCGGTGCTCGCGAAGGGGGACGCGACCGCCGGATCCGTGATCGTGATCCTGCTCGAGCGCGGCGCAAACCCGCTCATCCTGGAACGGATCCTGCAGCCGGACGGAGACTATGCCTGGACTCAGCCCAGCGCAGAGTCGCCGGATGTTCCGGAGTTCGTCGCGCGCAGGCGGCGATTCGACCGCGATTTGTGGGTATTGGAACTGGATGTCCCGGCCCAGGAACGGTTCGCCGCTGGAATGAACGCCTTCGATTGACTCGTTACAGGGCCGCACCCTACCCGCCCGTTCGAACTTGCGAGAGCGGGGGACCGTCACGACCCGGGGTATTTTTGGGAGGTGGGCGGTCACGCGAGACGGAAGGCAGTCACGGTGCAAATGGTTACGCACCTGTTTTGACGAGCCGGCCGCTTATGACAGAAGCTGAATGCGCAATCCTTTTCGAGCTGCGGGTATCGCCGCGGCCCTGGCGGCGACTGCTGCCGCCCTTCTTCTTGCTGCTCCGACCCAGGCGCTCGAATCGCCGACCGCGCCGGTCACGTCAGCCCTGGTCTTCCACGCCTCCGCGTCGATCGAAGGCGGCGATCTTTCCCTGAACCCTTCAACCCCCGATACGGCCCCGCCGCTCACCGAGCCGGCCCCGATTGTCGAACATGCGGTTCAGACCACCGAAAATATCCCAGCCGCAGTCGAACCAGCGGAACACCGCGCGCTCGCCGATCTGGTCGGCGATTATTCCGCTTCGGCGACCGGCGATGCAGAGCATGAATGCCTGGCCAGCGCGGTCTATTTCGAATCGAAGGGCGAGCCCCTGCTGGGCCAGCTCAGCGTCGCCCAGGTGATCCTCAACCGCACCCGATCGGGCCGATTCCCCTCCTCGGTCTGCGGAGTCGTGAAACAGGCCGGTCAGTTCTCGTTCGTCCATGGCGGCCATCTGCCTTCGGTGCCGCGCGCTTCCGCGTCCTGGCGCAAGGCCGTCGCGGTCGCCCATATCGCCCAGGCCGCGCTGGCCGACGGGTCCGCGCCCAAGGCCCTGTTCTTTCATGC
>JAQGLD010000075.1 GCA_028293055.1 Alphaproteobacteria bacterium | reverse complement strand
ACGAAGCTGATCGCCTTGATGTCGTCATGGTCGAGGATCGCGTCGACCATCTCCTTGTCGCCATGGACGACCTGGAGAATTCCGTCGGGAAGCCCGGCTTCCTTCATCAGCTCGGCGAGCCGCACCGGCACTGACGGGTCGCGCTCCGACGGCTTGAGGATGAAGGCGTTGCCGCACGCGATCGCGGTTCCGAACATCCACATCGGAATCATCGCCGGGAAGTTGAACGGGGTGATGCCTGCGACGATCCCGAGCGGCTGGCGCATCGAATAGACGTCGATTCCGGGCCCTGCGCCCTGAGTATATTCGCCCTTCAGCGCGTGGGGGATACCGCACGCAAACTCGATCACCTCGAGCCCGCGCTGGATGTCGCCCTTGGAATCCGCGATCACCTTGCCGTGCTCGGAGGAGAGCAGATGGGCGAGCTCGTCCATGTTGCGTTCCACGAGGGTCTTGAAATTGAACATGATCCGGGCGCGGCGCTGCGGATTGGTCGCTGCCCAGCAGGGCTGCGCCGCTTGGCCGGCAGCGACGGCGCGCTCCACCGCTGCGGCCTTGCCGAGTGCGACCTGTGCCTGCACCTGACCGGAATTCGGATCGTACACCTCGCCGCGGCGCCCGGCGACGCTACCGCCGCCCCCGCCGATAAAGTGGTCGATGAAGCGCGCAGTCATTCCCGCCTCCGTTATCTGTTTCGAAAGCGGGCGCGCCCGCCGCGCTCAGGCGGTTGCGACGCGGATCGAGGATCCGGGGGTCATATGCGCGGCAATGAAGTCCTCGTTGAGCTCGATTCCGAGCCCCGGCCCCTCGGGAGCGAACATCCTGCCATTGGCGTAGCGCGGGCCATTGAGAGCGACCTCGTTCTCGAGCGGACCATCGAGCTCGAAAACGTCGTGAATCGATAGCGGGCCGCAATTCTCCTGGACGAATTGCGACGCCCATTGGTCCGCGACCAGCAGGTGGGCCGCGGGGGCTGCCTCGAGACCCGAGCCGGGCATGCAACCGCACATCACCGGCAGGCCGGACAGCCGGGCCAAAGTGAGCCAGCGCTGCGACTTCAGCAGGCCACCGGCCTTCTGGATCTTGATGAACAGGCCGTCGGCCGCCTTGCGGTCGATGATTTCCTTCAGATGGTGCAGCTCCCGCGCCGACTCATCGGCGTAGACCGGGGTCTCGACCCGCAGCCGCAGCCGCGCCATGCCCTCAATGTCCCAGTACGGAAGAGGCTGCTCGACCAGTTCGAGATTGACGTTCTCGCGCTCGAGCCGCCGCAGATATTTGAGCGCCTGATCGTAATTCCACATGCCGTTGACGTCCATCATCAGCCGGACGTCGTCGCCGAGTGCCTCGCGCACCTCCCGCGCCCCGCGCAGGGCGCCTTCGAAGTCGGGGCTCACCTTGAGCTTGATTAGCTTGAAGCCATGGTCGAGCGCCTTTCGGGCTTCCGCGATCAGCTGTTCTGGGGGGCCGGCCATCAGCACGAAACCGAGATCGATCGCCTCAACGGTCTTGCCGCCGAGCAACTGGTAGACGGGCACTCCATAGGCCTTGCCCTTGAGATCGTGCAGCGCTGCATCGACCATCGATTTGGCATGATGGTTGTCGCGGACGAGCAGGTCCATCAGACCGACGATCTTCTCGATATTAGTCGGATCCTCGCCGAGCAGGATGCGCGGCGCGATCGTGGTCGCGATGATGCCGCCGATCGAATCCGGAATCTCGCCATGATAGAAAGCCGAGGTGTCGCCGGAATCGGCAATCCCTATGTGGCCATCATCGGTATAGATCTTGAGGACGATCTGATCGATCCTGTCGATATTCGTCGTCGCGATGACGATCGGCTTGATCAGCGGAGTCGTCACGGGGATGCATTCAACGCGAGTGATGCGCATGGGAGTCTCCTCGGAAGAGTGATCCGCCGCCGCTAGGCGACGACGAAGAAGTCGAAGATCGAATGGTCCGCCTGTTTCTGGCCGCTGCCGACGAACACCGATCGGGTGAGCCATTCATGCGGTCCCGGCCCGGTCTCGAAGCGGGGCGACAGCCGGAAGTAATTGTCGGCGGGATCAACAGGCGCGCCGCGGTCGATCCGCGCCTGAACTTCGGGCGAGGCGTGGGCATAGCCGCGATTGAACACCTGGATGATCGTGCCGTCCCCGGCGCGGATGAGATAGCGCGCGTCGAAGGCGACGACGCCGTCGCTCCGGAACAATGGCCAGTCGCCGCCGCTGCCCGCGAGCACCTCGCCTTCGAGCCGCGGACCGGTGACGATGCCGCCGGCGACGGCGACGAACCCGCGAGTCTCCCCGCCGCGCACGGGGAAACGAAGCCGGGGGCCGGCGGGAAATTCGATCCGAACGCGAAAGGCGAAATCGAGCCGCGGTGGGTTCATTTGCTCTCTCCAGGACAGGGTGCGCGACGGCTCCGGCCACTCATCTGATTCGGCAGATAGGATAGTTTTAAAACTAAATCAATGGCCGTTTTCGAGTCGCGCTCGGGGGAGCGCGATCGATGTCGTGGCTGAATGCAACGCGTGTTCCGCGGCCAGACCAAGAAGCCCTAAACAAGAATCGGGCTTCGTGGTCTAGGTTCCTGTTTTCGCATCGTTATTGCCGAAAACCGGTGCCCACTTTTCGGCACGATGCTCTAATGCCGCGGTCCAGCCGCACGACCCTTCCCAGTGGATCCCGGCCCCTTAGAGTGCCTGCAAGGCAGGCGCCCAGGACATGCTTCGCCGGGAAGCGTTTCAATTGAAACCGAACACGCTCTGGATCAGTCGTGAAGACCCGTATGCAGCTTCGCGAGCAGGGCAATCAATTGCTCCAGCTCCGAGTCGGTGAGCGCATTGTCGCTGAAGCTTCGGTCGAAGCCATCCACCAGCTTACGCAGCCGGTTGAGCATCGTCTTGCCGGCGGCGGTCAGGTAGACGAGACGCGATCGCGCATCGAGGTTCGACACGCGCCGCTCGAGCAAGCCCCGCGCTTCGAACATGTTGAGCATTGCCGTGATCTGCGCCCCGTCCAGGGCGAGCGCCGAGCTGAGCTGCGACGGCGTGAGCCCGGGATTAAGGCCGATCGCGAACATGGCACCGACCTCGCGCGGCTGAACGTCGAGGTCGCCGGCAGCGCTGACGAAATGCTTGCGATAATCGTCGTAGAGTCGCCGCAGATAGAATCCGAGATATTGGCTGAGCGGTCCGAAATCCACCCGTGGCAGCTCGACCGAATCGGATGGCTCGGCCGGCGCCGCACCAGGGGCGGGCTTGGCGGAGCGGGACGCGGCGCCGCGTGTCGACCGCATTGCCTCGCGGCGTTGAAAATTTCTGGCGACCACGTCCAGCTCTCCTCGGGGCGCTCCGGATCGGAGCGGCGGCAGGCATGGGCATATGCCTGCGTCGCCCGATTCTGTCCATATGGATGTCACGATTATTCCCATAAATAAACTAAACTGCTTTGCAGGTAACGGGTATTCTGACACGTCTCTGGGAGTGGGTTCCGATGCGACTCGAGGTGCCACGGCCCGGAGCAGCGCCCTCGGAAGAGGTGCAAATGGGCGGGTTGGCGAACCCTTCTCTCCTTCGCCAATCGTAAAAATGGAGGCGTACAAAATATAAGTTGTTTTATAAACTAAATCGTATTAGCGAGCTGTCAGGCATTGAGAAGCAACCATCGAAAGGATGGCGCCCGCGGCGCGGTTGCCGCACTCGAGATGCCCGCCAGCGCTCATCCGGGCGCCTTGCAACGGGAGAGGAACAATGATGCGTGCGCGATCGATGGCCTATCTGGTCCAGACCGTTGCCGTCACGGCGCTGGCGACCCACTCCGTGATGGCCGTGGCCGCGGATGCCGCGCCGGCCGCAAGTGCCGTGGTAGCCGATTCAGGCACCGAGGCCGCCGCCGCGGCAGGGGTCACCGCCCCAGCGGCCAATGCCTCGCAATCCGCCGACGACGAACAGCAACAGGATATCGTCGTCACCGCGACGAAGCGCTCGGAACAGGCGAGCAAGGTGGCGATCAGCATGGTCGCGCTGTCGCAGGGGGAGCTGGATCGCCAGGGCATCAAGACTTTGTCCGATCTGGCAGCCGTCACGCCGGGACTCTTGTTCACCGAGCAGAATGTGAATGGAGCGCCAGTCGCGAATTTCACCATTCGCGGCATCGAATCGCGTACCAGCGCACCGACGACGAGCATCTATCTCGATGATATTCCGCTTCTCACCATCGCGGAGAATTTCGACCTAGGCGCGGCCAGCGCCACGCCGCAGGTCTTCGATCTGGATCGCGTCGAGGCATTGCGCGGACCGCAGGGCACGCTGTTCGGCAATAGCGCCGAAGGCGGCGCGGTTCGGTTCATTTCCGCGGCGCCGAGCCTTCGCGACTATCATGTCTATGGCCGGGTCGAAGGCGCCCTCACCGAGAATGGCGGGCCGAGCGGCGAGGCCGGGATCGCCGTCGGCGGACCGATCGTCACCGGCAAGCTCGGCTTTCGCGCGAGCGCGTCGATCCGGCGCGACGGCGGCTATGTCGATCGAGCCTCGCCCGTCCTGCACGGCCCCGGCAATGGCCGCCTGATCGACAAGAACGCTAACTGGACCACGACCAAGACCGGCCGGGTGGCGCTCGCCCTCGCGCCGAACGACTGGCTGACCGTCGCACCGTCCTTCTACATTCAGCAGACCCATCAGAACGACACCGGCCGCTATGAGGTGGCGATCTCCGACCGCGGCAAGGGCGACCTCAACAACGCCGCTAACGCCCCGCTGCCTTCGACCGACAAATTCTGGGTGGCCCAGTTGAAGGTGGAGGCTGATCTGGGAGGATCGACGCTGACCTCGATCACCGGATACGATAAGCGCGACGACGCATTCGCCGGCGATTTTCTCAACTATCAGGACTTCCAGCTGCTCGGTTCCCCATACGCCCAATTTCCGGGCGAGACTGGGGTCGGCTATTATCGTGTGAAGCAGCATTCCTCCACGCAGGAGCTTCGCCTTGGCTCGAACGACGCGCAGCGGCGGCTGACCTGGGTTATCGGCGCCTATTACAACAGACTGCATCAGCACGATAACGGCGCTACCGTGCATGACGCGGTAAGGCCGGTGATCGCTTTCTATGCGAGCATGGGCTTCCTGCCGGGCCAGTATTATCTTGATAAATATAATTATTATGGGGACGTCGTCTTCGATGTCAGAAATCTCGCCTTGTTCGGCAATGCCGATTACAAGCTGACCGATACGCTCAAGCTGAGCGTCGGACTGAGAGAGTCGAAGACCAGGACGAAGACTACGAATGACGTCGAGGGCGCATTCACCGGCCATCAATTCAACAGCGGCAGCGCGACCGAGGCGTCGACCACGCCAAAGGTCACTCTGTCCTGGCAGATGGACAGGAACAACCTGTTCTACGGCAGTGCCGGGAAGGGCTTTCGAAACGGCGGCGTCAACACGATCACGACCACTTCGGCGCCGGCCTGCCTGGCGTTCCAGCAGGCCAACAATCTGGTGGTCAAGCCGACCTACCAACCCGATTCCCTGTGGAGCTACGAAGTCGGTGCAAAAAACGCCTTCCTGAACGGTCGGGTTCGCACCAATGTCAGCGCATACCATATCGACTGGTCGAACATTCAGACCAGCGCCCAGCTCGGGCCATGCTCGTTCGCTGCGATCTTCAACCTGGGTAGCGCGAAGATCAACGGCTTCGACCTGGCGGTGCGGGCCCAGCTGAGCCGGCAGATGAATCTGGGCGTTTCCGTGGGCTACACCAAGGGCACCTACAATCAGTCCTCCTCCGGTGTTGTCACCAAGGGCGATCAGATCGGCGGCCCCGGTTTTGCCGGCAATCCCGCCACGCCGCCTTTCACCTTCGTCGTCGATGGCCAGTACGACATCCCGATTTCAGGCGACAAGACGATCTATCTCTGGGCTCAGGACGTCTATCGGACCCGCAACAAAGGACCGTTCTCCGCCCTCAATCCGGCCAATTTCATCTCCTATAACCCCGGCGTCGTCGGCGATCCCGCGACCAATCAGTTCAATGTTCGGATCGGCTTGCTTGCCGGCAGATTCAATATCTCGGCCTTTGCGAACAATCTGTTCAACTCGCACCCGCAGCTTTCACTGGCCGATTCCCAGGCCGGCGACCCGCGATTCTATGCGTACATGCCGCGTCCCCGAACCTTCGGCCTGAACGCAACATATCGCTACTAGATCGACCATCACGCCTGTCGGTGCACACCGGCCGGCGACCCTTCACAGCGGCGTCGCCCGGCGCAGCCAACAGACCGAAAGATTTCCAATGGCCAGCCAAGTACCCGCCTCGACCGATGACAAGGTGCAGATCCAGGAGCTCGTCGCGCGCTATGCCTGGTCGTTCGACACCGGCGACGTCGAAGGCTTCGTCGGCTGTTTCGCTAAGGATGCCACCCTCTGCGAGGATGTGTTCGACGAAGTCGACCAATGGGAGGGTCTGGACCAGATCCGGTCAATGGCCGAGCATTTCTTCGCCCATCCCGGCTTCCCCGGCCGTCAGCACCATGCTTCGCAGCTGCTGATCGAGGGAAGCACCGAGCGCTGCCGGGTGCGTGCATTCTGCTTCGACATCGAGCCGCGGCCGGACCAACCCTGTCTGCTGGTGTTTACAGGCTATTATGACGACGTCGCCGTGAAGGTCGACGGGCAATGGTTGTTCCAGGAGCGCGTGATACGTCATTGGTCGGGGCCTGTCCTAGCCAACTTCCCCGGCCAGGACGGTGTGAAGGTGCCGCGCAAGCGGCCGCCGGGCTGAGAACGCTTTCGCGTCGCGCGGAGTGAGCCGCCTGAAAGGCCAAAGACCGTTTCGAGGAGACCGCTATGGACCATTCGTCCGCTCCAATCGGCTCCGGTGGCGCCCCAGCTGCCGAGGAACGAAAGCCGGGCCTTGCTCAGGGCCTCGTCCTGGTCAGCGTCACCTGGCTTGCCGTGGTCGCGGCGGGCGTGCTGGCGCCCGTGCTTCCGCAGATGGCGCGCCATTTCGCCGGCGCACCCATGCTCAACCTGATGATCGGCTTCGTCGCGACCATCCCGGCGCTCGCCGTCGCGCTGTTCTCGGTACCCGTCGGTCACCTTTCCGATCGCACGGGTGCGCGCCGGATCCTCGTCATCGGGATGAGCGGCTACGGGATCGCCGGCATGGTGCCGCTGCTCCTCGATTCGCTTCGCGCGATCGTTGCGACCCGGCTCGTGGTCGGGCTCTTCGAAGCGGCGGTCATGACTGCGAGCACGACATTGCTCAGCGTCTATTTCACCGGCGTACAGCGCGATCGCTGGCTCGCGGTGCAGGTCGCATCCACCAACGTCATGGGCGTCGTGGTCGTGCTCGTCGGTGGAATCGCCGGCGAACATAGCTGGCGTGCCCCATTCTTCGCCTACGCGATCGCCATCGTGCTGCTGCTGCCGGTGCTTCTGCTCACCTATGAGCCTGATCGGACCAGGGTGCGGCGAGACGCGCGCGCTGTCGGAGCCGAAGAGCCAGGTTGGCGGCGGTCGCTCGCCATCAATTGCGCCCTCACATTTTTCGTCAGCATCACCGTCTATACCTTGATCGTCCAGATGAGCTTCCTCCTTGCCGAACGCGGCATCATCAACCCGTCGACGATAGGGTTCGGGATCTCCTTCGGTGCGGGCGGGGTCGCGCTGGGCTCGATCGCGAACACCGTCATGCTGGCGATTCCGGCCCGTTACCGACTCTTGGCGGCCTATCTGCTCATGACCGGCGGGTTCGGAGCGATCGCCCTCGATCCGGCCTTTGCGACAATGTGCGCGGGTGCGCTGGCCGCTGGCCTTGGGGCCGGCTGCGCCGTCTCGACTCTCTTGTGCGTCACCGTGGGAGGACTGCCGGATGCACTGAAGGGGCGTGCGGCGGGTTCCTGGACCGCAGCGATGTTCCTCGGCCAGTTCCTCAACCCGCCGCTTTTCGTGGCTTTGGTCCGCTTTGGCGGCTCCTTCGGCCGCGCCTTCCTCATCTATTCGGCGATCTGCGGCACGGTCGCGCTCGGCGCTGTGCTCCGGGTGAGCCTGGCCAGGAAGCGGTCGCCGGAAGACTCGCGGCCAAGAGCGGCAAGAATGGGTGAGACCGAATGATTGGAGCTTCAGCCTTCCTGTCCGGTGTGCACCACGTCCGCATTCCGGTGACCTCGCTCGAGGCGGCGGCCCAATGGTTCGCCGAGCTTCTCGGCTATGAAAGGGAATTTCCATTCACGGCCGAAGGCTTGGTCACCGGCTGGGCCCTTCGTCACTCGGCAGGAGGACCCGCGCTGGCGTTGATCGAAGACCCCATCCGCGCGCGGGTCTGTCGCGGCTTTCCCCTGCTCGCCTTCGGCCTCCCCAACGCAACAGCGGTTCGTGCGATGGCGGATCGGCTGGACTCGCGAGGGATTGCGCATGGAGGCGTTCAGCCCGCGCTGGTGGAAGTGAAGCTTCCCTTCGTGGAAGGTCCAGACGGCATCCTGTTCGGTTTCTATGTGAAGCCCGAGGAATTCCCGGACGAGTGTCCGCCGGAGCCGGACGCGAGCGACGGGGCTGCCCGCTCAGCGAGGCGAATCAATTCTGTCAACGGAAGGAGCAGCGGATGATGCCCGTATCCAAGGTCGGTCATGGCCTAATCGAGCCCTCTACGCCCGCCGTCGGGTCCCTGGGTGGGGGGCACCTCAACGCTCTCCAGAACGCCGCTCTGTTCGTCGCGCGCCTTGGAATGGCATCACTGTTCCTGTTTTCGGGAGCCGAAAAACTGACCAGCCTGCACGGCGCTGCCCAATGGGCAGGGTCCCACGGCGTCCCCTTCGCGGCGGAGCTGATGCCGCTCGCCGCCTTGTTCGAGGTCGCGGCTGGCCTGATGCTCGTCACCGGCTGGCGAGCGCGCGAAGCGGCGGCGGCGCTGGCGGCGTGGATTTTTGTGCTCGGCCCCGCCTTCCATCAATTCTGGAACGTCGGCCCGGAGGGGTGGCAAGTCTCGGTTGACGATTTCTTTCACCACTATGTCATGTTTGGAGGCATGATTTACCTTGCCGTTTTCGGACCTGGCGCCTGGTCACTGGGAGCTCGCAACCCGTAAGGCTTGGCAAGGGAGCGCCAGCGTATTTTCGCACGGCATGATCATCCGAGGCGGGGGAACATATACCCGCCGAGGTCGAGGCCTTTCTCGCGACCCACCCTGCGGTCGCGGACGTGGCAGTGTTCAGCATCAACTGCGAGCGCTTTGGCGAACAGGTCGGTGCCTGGGTCCGGCCGCGCGACGCCCTGGAGGCGGACGAGATCTCCTCCAACCGAGCCACGGTCGCCTGGCCGACGATGGCGGCACTCGCCAGGTCAAGTGTGCGCCAACGGTACCTGCAGGGGCAGTGGCTCGGGCTTACGCAGGTGTGCTGACCCCTTTGCCCCAAAAGGGTGCAAAATAACGCCAGTTTACACCGGAGCGGCAGATTTCTGCGCAAATGCTGGGGTCCGGTAACCTGGAAGGGTGCGCTCACCCTTGCAGAGGGTACAGAAATCTGAGCTCACCCGGCTCCTTGTTCTCGCAGGGAGCCGACGGGCGACAGCGCGCCAGTTGCGGACGCTGAAGCCCGCTAATCGCTTTCTCAGAAGCGGACATGCGCCGGTCGCCGCAGCGAGCGGTCCGCATTCGACCCAGGTCGGAGGAGCGGACTCCGGCGCACTTGCATCACACGCTGCCGAGAGTGCGTTTTTTTCTAACCAGCTTCCAGAAAAGTGCCCTTGTCGGTCTCCTCGGGAACATACTCGAGGATATCGCCAGGCTGACAATCTAGGTAATGGCAGATGGCCTCAAGGGTCGAAAAGCGGACGCCCCGGACCTTCCCGGACTTGATGGCCGAAAGGTTCGTTTCGCTTATGCCGATGTGTCGCGCCAGCTCAATAGACTTCACCTTCCGGCGCGCCAGCATGACGTCGAGCCTCAGGACGATGGGCATCAGAGGAAGGATTCCTGCTCACGCTGCAGCTGCACGCCGATATCCATTACAAGTGAGACGACGAGCAGAAGGCAGCCGATGAGCGTCACGCCGATCATCGCGCCGCTGACGCCCGTCACGGGTTTCAACATGCCGATGAGGTGCGCAATGGGCGCGAGAAAGAATGGCGACGTCCCCGTGGCTACGGTCGAGACCGCCAGCATTTGCGTATCTCGTGCGTTTCCCTGGGCGAAAATCTGTTGCCGCCTGTAGCTCTCCAGAAGCCTGATTAGATAGCCCATGGCGATGACCAAAGGAGCGGATGCCAGAATCAACACACCGGAAAATGCAACGGCTTTCGCCGGGGGGAAAATTTCCGGTCGAAAGTGCGCCATGTGGGCATGCGCCGGATTGACGTAGTCGACCGCTCCCCAAAACCGGAATGCCAGGGAGCCGTCAATAATCCCGGCCTCCGCGACGGGACCGGCATAGCCGAACAGCGCAAGGACGCAGGCGAGCTGCAGCAGGGTCCAAAGGGCGAGCGCGGTGGCGACCCCGACCATCAAGGCACCTCCGTATCGGCCGAGCCGCTCCCGGGCCCTCGCTGTTGCAGAAACCTCGTCCTGCGCTGGCGGCAGAGGACGGAGCAACTTGTACGTTGCAAGCTCCACGACGCTCATTCGCTCCTCCCATTATGGATTGCATATATGTTTTACGATGATAAATCTATGCTCAAGATAATCCAACGGGGGAGCGATGGGTCCTCATCGGCATGCACGCCTCTTTGTCACAGGGGCCACGCTCTCCTACGTGGGCACCGCGATTGTGCCTGTCGCGCTCAGCTTCGCCGTCCTTGACCGGGGCTTCGGTCCCGACGCACTCGGCCTGATTCTTGCTGCTCAATCCATTCCTACGATCCTGCTCCTCCTGCTTGGCGGCATAGTCGGGGATCGCGGGTCCCGTCGCGCAGTCATGATCGCCGCTGATTTCCTGCGTGCGGCTATCCAGGCGCTTCTCGCCACGGGCTTGGTCCTCGGGCATGTTTCGATCTTGTCCTTCATGGCGGCCGCAGCCCTTATCGGAGTCGGCAACGCATTCTTCCAGCCCGCCAGCGGGGGCTTCATCACTGAGATCGTCTCACGCGAACAGCTTGCGCGGACGAACGGCGTGCTGAGAACGGCCAATGCGCTTGCGATGGTCGTCGGCCCGGCGATCGGAGCTCTGGTCGTCATTGGGGCGGGCCCCGAATGGGGCATAGCGCTGGACGCCGTCACCTACGCAGCAAGCGCGGCATGCCTTGTCGCGATCCGCTTGCCGAGCTCGTCCTCTGGGGGCAGATCCGAGCGCCAGTCCATCAGCAAAGACCTCTCCGACGCAGTGAGGTCGATCCGCGATACGAGATGGCTGCTGCTCGTCGTTGCTCAGTTCGCGGTGCTGAACATGCTCGCGATCGCGCCGTTCAAAGTTATCGCCCCTGTCATCTTTTCCCACGCTGCCGGCGGTGCCGGAATGTGGGGATCGCTCCTGACCGCGATCGGCGTCGGCGCCGTCGCAGGCTCGGCCGCGTGCATCCGGTGGCAGCCCCGAAAGACGCTTCTCGGAGTAGAGTTCGCCTCTTTTCTGCTCGTCGCGCCAATCCTCGCACTTGCAGCCCGTGCCCCGCTGCCGGCGATCCTCGTCGGTGGCGTGCTTTTCGGAACGGGCGCGGCGTTGCTGAGCGTTCTGACGATTACGGCCATCCAGCGCGAAGTCCCTCCTGCCCTGCTTTCGCGCACGATGGCGGTGGTGCAGCTCGCGGACATGGGCCTCACGCCGATGGGCTATGTGATAGCGGGCCCGGCGCTCGGGCTGCTAGGTGAGAGCACGACTTTGCTCATCAGCGCCGTGAGCGTGATGGCCTGTGTCGGGGCGCTCTGCCTTCAAAAGGACATCCGTGCATTCGAGCATAGAGGATGATGCAACGACGCATCATCATAGCCGCAGCCCTCATTCGGGACGGAGACGGCCGGCTGCTCCTGGTGCGCAAGCGCGGCACCTTCGCGTTCATGCAAGCTGGCGGAAAGATCGAGCCGGGCGAAACACCTCTCGAAGCGCTCGTGCGCGAACTCGAAGAGGAGTTGGCATACCGGCCCACCCGAACCGAGGCTGAGTTCTTGGGAGTGTTTTCAGCGGAGGCGGCCAACGAGCCGGGTCACCTTCTCGAGGCGCATCTGTTTCGCATCGAGGGCGAGGCAGCCGACTTTACACCTCGTGCGGAGCTGGACGAGGCGATCTGGATATGGCCGGACGCAGCCGAGGAGCTGCACCTGGCGCCGTTCACACGAGAGCACGTCCTTCCGATCGCCCGCCTGATGCCGCCTCGTGGAAACGCCAACCTCGACCCGTAACGGCGGCGCCGGTCTGCACGTGCTGATCGGAGCCCTGCGTCGAATGCTTTGGGACCTGAAGCGGACCGTCAGCTACCGGCCACTCCCGGTCATTCCCACCGCCACATTGAGGTGCCGTGGGGACCCGAACGCGAAGCGCCGTGCTCGATCACTGCTCGGCGGCGGCGCCAAATACCCGTGGTCTGAACGACCACTGCCGCCGAATGCGAACAAGCGCGCATCACGCGCGATTACCTCGCCGAACCGTAACACCGGGTGGGGAAGTGCTTGAACTGCCGAATTCGAATGCATTTTCAGCGCGTCTCATAGCGCTTGGCCGGACCATCCCATCGCCTTCTCTCAGCCCCTTCTGGCTCGTCCGCGAAGCGCCGCAACCCGCGGACCTGCGGCCCGTGTTGCCCTCCGGGCTGCCCGCGCCTGCCTTGGTCCGGGGTTCCCCTGCGGCCGTGCCGGCCTGCAGTGCGGCTTCCGCTTTGCCTCGCCCTGCGTGGGGCTGTCGATCGGGACGGTCCCGGCGACGACAGCAGGAGATGCAACATGACCAACCTGGTTCTTCTCGTCGGCAATCTCGGAGCCGACCCCGAATCCCGCTCCACTTCCGGCGGAACCGATGTCACCACGATCAGCGTCGGCACCAGCCGGCCCAAGCGCGACAGCGAGGGCAAGACCTACAAGGATGCGAGCGGGTTCACCGCCAAGGACACCGAATGGCATCGCGTGACCTGCTTCAACGGCCTCGGCCGGATCATCGAGCAGCACGCGACCAAGGGCATGCTCGTCTCGGTCCGCGGACGCATCCAC
>JAQGLD010000071.1 GCA_028293055.1 Alphaproteobacteria bacterium | reverse complement strand
GGCTTAAGCTAGCGCCTATGGCGAAGGCCGGGATCTCGTGACGAGATGTCATGGTGGGTGGGCAGAGACCCCAGCTTGCGCCGGGGTGACGCATTAGCTGTACCTATTTCGTTCCGATTTCGGCTCGACTCATCGTAAAAATATTTCGCTTCACCGCTAGACGGAGCGATGGAGAACGAGCATGGTCGCCGCGTCAAGGGAGGCCTTCGATGCGTGGCGTGCTGGCTCGATTCGTCTTTTTCCTCGTCGTTCTAGCGCCTCTCGCCGCCTCGGCCGATTCACCTCCGCGGGTGATGATGTCGACCACCGGGATCGACGATCAGGGGTCGATCACGCGCTTCACGCTTCGCTTCTCCGAACCGATGGTGGCGCTCGGCGGCGGCGGTCCGGCGCCGATCAAGATGGACTGTCAGGTGCCGGGCGAGGGGCGATGGGTCGACCCAGCCACGTTCGTCTGGGAATTCGCCAAGCCGCTTCCCGGCGGGATCACCTGCAAGGCGGAACTTCGCAAGGAATTGCTTTCGGCCTCGGGGCGCCAGCTCCCCGAGGCCAGCCCGTTCACCATCGACAGCGGCGGCCCCTATGCGCGCGCCGTCCTGCCGGGCGACGACGAGATCGACGAAGACCAGGTCTTCTTCGTCGCGACCAACGGCCCGGTCGACCGCGCCTCGATCGCGACCGGGGCCTATTGCGCGGTCGACGGTATCGGCGAGAAGATCGCGGTCGATCTGCTCCCACCCGACACCGCCGCCCGAATCCTTCCCGACATGGGCAATCGCTGGGCGCGCGGCGACTTCCTCGAAAAAGGCGGAATGGTCCGCGAGCTTCCGGAGGCGAAGGCGGACCGCGATGCGATGCTCGCCGGCATCGTCGCTCTGAAATGCCGCCGTCCATTGCCTCCCGGCCGCGACGTGGCCCTTGTCTGGGGCAAGACGATCCGCTCCCCGTCGGGCCGACCGGCGGGCGAGGAACGCCGCTTCGATTATACCGTCCGCAAGGAGTTCAGCGCCCGGCTGAGCTGCGGGCGGGTCAACGCCCAGTCGGGCTGCGATCCGGTCGAGGCGATCAAGGTCGAGTTCAGCGCTCCGGTCCCGCGCGCCAACGCCATGGCGGCGCGGATCGATGTCGGGGGCGGCCGCTTGCTGGCGCCGCTCGACGACGGCAGTCACGAGCCCGGCCTTTCCACTCTCAAGTTCAAGCCGGCCTTTCCGCCGTCGATCACCGCGCGCCTCGTCCTGCCGCCGGACCTGCGCGACCAGAGCGGCCGGCCGCTGACCAACGCGCGGCGCTTCCCGCTCGAATTCGAGATCGCCGCGGCTCCGCCCCTGGTCAAGTTCGCTGCGCCCTTCGGTATCCTCGAGGCAAAGCAGGGCGGGGTGCTCCCGGTCACCGTGCGCGGGGTGGAGCCCGGCCTCGCCCAGAGCGTCAAGCAGCTCGGCGGCGGCACCGCCCGGATCGATTCCGACGACAAGAGCATCGCCGAATGGGTGCGCAAGGTCGCCAAGGCACAGGAAATCGACATACGCGACGTGGGCCGCGGCAAGGCCAAGCGCCAGGTCAACCATACCGGGGATTCGTCCTTGCTCGCCGGCGCTCCGGGCGCGACCCGGATGCGTCTGCCCCTCCCCGGTGGCGGCAAGCAGTTCGAAGTGGTCGGAATCCCGCTCGCGCGGCCCGGTTTCTATGTCGTCGAGCTGGCCAGCCCAGTGCTCGGCCAGGCCCTGCTCGGCCGACCGGTAACCCGCTATGTCAGCGCCGCGGCTCTGGTCACCGACATGGCAGTCCATTTCAAATGGGGCCGCGCCGGCTCGCTCGCCTGGGTGACTTCGCTCGACAGCGGCGCGCCGGTCGCCGGCGCCGCGGTCCGGGTGATCAACGCCTGCAGCGGAGACCCGCTCGCCGCGGGCACGACCGACTCCTCCGGGCGGCTGGCGATCGCCAATGGGCTGCCGGCCCCGTCGACCTCGAGCCGCTGCGACTCCGCCGAGCAGCCGTTGATGGTGTCGGCGCGGAGGGGCGGCGACTTCTCCTTCACCCTCACCGACTGGGGCGATGGCATCCAGCCCTATGATTTCGGCCTCGACTACGGCTGGTCGGAGGCCGACCCGGTGCTCCATGCGGTGCTCGACCGCACCTTGATGAAGGCCGGCGAGACCGTCCACATGAAGCTGGTCTATCGGGCGCCGACTCCCAGGGGCTTCCGCTCGGGCGGGTCGATCGACGGCACTTTGATCCTCCATCATCGCGGCTCGGACACCAGCTTCGAGCAACCCTTGTCGCTCGGCGCAGATGGAATCGGCGAGGCCGAATGGACCGCCCCCAAGGGCAGCCCGATGGGCGACTACGACATTTCGGTGAAGTCGGGCGACCGCACCATCTCGACCAACCAATCGGTTCGGGTCGAGGAATATCGACTGCCGTCGATGCGGGCGAGCGTCGCCGGCCCGCGCGAACCGATGGTCCGCGCGCGCCAGGTCCCGCTCGATCTCTATGTCGGCTATCTTTCGGGCGGCGGCGCGGCGAAGGCGGCGGTCAAGCTGCGTGCCGATTATGACACTCTTTCCGACCGCCCGGACGGCTGGGACGGCTGGGATTTCGGCGGAGAGGCGGTGCACGAAGGCGTCGTCGCGCTCGACGACGAGAACGAGGCCCGGAGCGGCGCTCAGCTCCCCGCCGCTTCGACCCTGCCGCTGACCCTCGACGAGCATGGCGCGCTGCGCACCCCGTTCGAGGTCGCGCCGCTCACCGATTCGGCGCGGCTGACGCTCGAGATGGACTATCAGGATGCCGACGGCGAGATCCTCACCGCATCGACCCGGATCCCGCTCTACGCCTCGGCGGTGCGCCTCGGAATCAAGCCCGACGGCTGGCTCCAGCGCGCCGGGAGCATGCATCTCAAGGTCGTCGCGCTCGACCTCAAGGGCCAGGTCCTGCGCGGCCAGGCGGTCGAGGTCGCCCTCTACACGCGCGAGATCGTCTCGGCGCGCCGGCGCCTGATCGGCGGCTTCTACGCCTTCGACAACAGCGCCCGGACGACCCGGATCGCAGCGCATTGCGCGGGGACGACCGACGTCCACGGGCTGGTCGAATGCAATCTCGATCCCGGAGTCTCGGGCGAGGTCATCGCGGTCGCGACGACCCGCGATTCCGACGGCAACGAGGCGCGAGCAGTTTCCTCGGTCTATCTCGCCGGCGACGACGATTGGTGGTTCGGCGGCGACAATGGCGATCGCATGGACATCGTCCCCGACGCGAAAGCCTATCATTCGGGCGATGTCGCCCATGTCCAGGTGCGGATGCCGTTCCGCGACGCCACCGCGCTCGTGACCGTCGAGCGCGAGGGAATCCTCTCCTCCTTCGTGACCAACCTGTCAGGCAAGGATCCGGTCGTCGACGTGCCGCTCGACGGCAGCTACGCGCCCGACGTCTTCATTTCGGTGATGGCAGTGCGCGGCCGCATCGCCAACTGGCGGCTGTGGCTCGCCGACTTCGCTCGGGAATGGCATCTGCCCTTCTTCAACACCGAAACTCCGACCGCGCTCGTCGATCTCGCCAAGCCGAGCTACCGGATCGGACTCGCACAAGTGAAGGTCGGCTGGGAGGCGCACACGCTCAAGGTCGCGGTCGCGCCCGATCGCGAGACCTACCATGTCCGCGATGTCGCGCAAATCGGGGTCCAGGTCAGCGGCCCCGACGGCCGTCCGCCCCAGGATGCGGAGATCGCCTTCGCAGCGGTCGACGAAGCCCTGCTCCAGCTCTCGCCCAACGACAGCTGGGACCTGCTCGACGGCATGATGGGCGAGCGGCCCTTGTCGGTGCTCACCTCCCCCGCGCAGATGCAGGTCGTCGGCAAGCGCCATTACGGCCGCAAGGCGCTTCCGGTGGGCGGCGGCGGGGGTGGGGACCTCTCGGCGCTCAACCGTTCGGATTTCCGGCCGCTGCTGCTCTGGAAGGGGCGGGTGAAGCTCGATGCCGAGGGCAAGGCCAATGTCGCCGTCCCGCTCGCCGATTCGCTCTCCGCCTACAGACTGGTCGCGATCGCGACATCCGGCGAGAATCTTTTCGGCACCGGCAGCGCGACAATCCGAACCGTCCAGGACCTCACCATATATTCCGGAGTGCCGCCGCTGGTCCGGTCGGGCGATTATTTCGGCGGGGTCTTCACCCTGCGCAATGCCACCGCCAAGCCGATGAAGGTCACCGCGGAGGTCGCGCTCGAGCCGGCGGTTGCCCGTGGCGGCGCGCTCACCGTCACGATCCCGGCCGGCGGCGCGGTCCCGGTCACCTGGCACCTCAATGCGCCGGAAGGGATCGACCGGCTCAAATGGAGCGTGTCCGCACGAAGCGCCGATGGCCGTGCCTCCGATCGGGTGACGATCGACCAGCAGATCGTGCCTGCGGTCCCGGTCGAGACCTGGGCGGCGAGCTTCCTTCGGCTTGGCGGCGGCGACGTCCAGGTGCCGATCGCTGCTCCGCCGGGCGCCCTGCCCGGGCGCGGCGAGGTCGAGGTCGCGCTCACCGCATCGCCTGCGCCATCTCTGCTCGGGGTGCGCGCCTACATGCTGGCTTACCCCTATGGCTGCTTCGAGCAGAGGCTTTCCAAGGCGATCGCGCTGGACGATCGCGCCGCGTGGGCGAAGCAGATGGAGGATCTTCCCACCTATCTCGACGGCGACGGGCTGATCCGCTACTGGCCGAGCGACAGCGCGACCGGGTCGATCGCGCTGAGCGCCTATGCCCTCTCGGCCAGTGCCGAAGCGGGCCTGGCTTGGCCTAAGGTCGGCAAGGACAAGGTGCTGGGCGCCTTGCGCTCGGTCGTCGACGGCCGGCTGCGCCAGCAGGGCGATGCGCCGGCCGATGCAAGGCTGCTGCGAATCGCGGCGCTCGCCGCGCTCG
>JAQGLD010000507.1 GCA_028293055.1 Alphaproteobacteria bacterium | reverse complement strand
CCCCACCCAGACCCGCGCCCCGAACAGATCGGCGCGGTGGAAGCTGATCGTGATCCCGAACAGCAAAGGCCAGATCAGGATGACGAGATAGAGGAACAGGAACGGGCCGACGAAAGCATAGCCCGAGAGGTTGCGGCGGGCGAGGGTCACCTTCTCTCGCCCCCACTCCTGTATTTTTCTCCCCCCTTGTGGGGGAGGGAGGGGTGGGGGGTGTGCAGCGAAGCTGCGCGCCGACCTTTGGTCGGCACCCCCCTCTGTATCTCCCCCACAAGGGGGGAGAGGGTTTGTGTCGGGGAGGGAAAGCCGGTGCCCACCCTCACGTCGCATGAAACCCGGCGCCGTCCGGCCCGAAGACATGCGCCGCCTCGCCCAGGATGCGCAGATGCACCTTGTCGCCGAGCCTGACCCGGCTCGCCCCTTCATCCTCGGCGACGATCTTCTGGCCGTCGGCCAGCGCCGCGTAGACCAGGGTCCGCTCGCCGAGCCGTTCGACCAGCTCGACATTGGCGGCCGCGCCGGTGCCGTCCCCGGCGACCTTGACCATCTCCGGCCTGAGCCCGATCTGCAGCCCCGAAGCGGGGAGCCCGGCGCGGGGCACGCGGGTGGAAACGATCGTGCCGTCGCCGAGCCGAAGCCTCGCGAACGCACCATAGCCCTCCGCAAGCTCGGCCCCCGCCAGCGTCATCGCCGGAGACCCGACGAAGCGAGCGACGAACGTGTTGGCCGGCCGCGCATACACGTCCATCGGCGCCCCGATCTGCTGGATCCTGCGCTCGTTCATCACCACCATCCGGTCGGCCAGGGTCATCGCCTCGGCCTGGTCGTGGGTGACCATGATGATCGCCGCGTCGACCCGCTGGCGCAGCTGGGCGAGCTCGATACGGGTGCGCATGCGGAGCGCCGCGTCGAGGTTGGAGAGCGGCTCGTCGAGCAGGAACAGGCGCGGCTGCTTGACGATAGCGCGGCCGATCGCGACCCGCTGGCGCTGGCCGCCGGAAAGCTGGCCGGGCTTGCGATCGAGCAGGGCCTCGATCTCGAGCACCTGCGCCGCCTGGGCGATTCGCGCTGCGATCTCGTCCGCGGGGACTCGCGCATTCTTCAGCCCGAAGGCCATGTTCTCGCGCACCGACATATGCGGGTAGAGCGCATATTGCTGGAAGACCATGGCGACTCCGCGCTCGCCGGGCGGAAGGTGGTCGATCCTCTTGCCCTCGAGCCTGACCTCGCCCTCGTCGAGCGTCTCGAGCCCGGCGATGATCCGAAGCAGGGTCGACTTGCCGCTGCCCGACGGGCCGAGGAAGGCGATGAATTCCCTGGGCTCGAGGCTCAGCGAGATTCCGTCGAGGACGGGCGTCGCGCCATAGGCCTTTTTTACGTTTTCCAGCTCGAGGCTTTTCAAGCCATTCTCTCCCGTTGCCGCAGATGTACACGTTTGGATTGGCCGGGCAATCGCTCCGACTCAAATTATATGACAAATCATTCGGCACGCCGTATCGGGCGCCGCATGACTCAGCCTTTCCATGTCGAAGCCGGCGAATCCGGCCAGGGCTCGCACCTCGTCGTCACCCGCGGCCAAGTGGTTCGCGACTATGCGCTGCCCGGCGGGGAGCAAAGCGATTACCGCGCCTTCTTCCGGGATCTCGCCGCGGATTTCGGCACCCGGCCGCCGCATCTCGATTTCGCCCCGGCCGAGCTCGCCCCGGACGCGCCGGGCTGGAAGCCGCTGATCACCGCCAATCTGCATCCCCGGATCCTCGCCGGCTATGGCGACCCGGCGGTGCTGAGGACCGACGAAGGCTGGTATCTCGTCGCGACCTCGAACGACGCGCCCGACGCCTTCCCGATCCTCCATTCCGACGATCTCGAGCATTGGGAACCGGTCGGCTTCGTCTTCCCGGAGGGGCAGACTCCCGAATGGACCCTGGCCGGGCCGAAGCAGGCGGATTTCTGGGCGCCCGAAATGGCCAAAGTCGGCGACCGATACTGGCTCTGCTACACCGCGCGCCGCCGCACCAACGCCCTCGCCATCGGCCTCGCCACCGCGCCGCACCCGACCGGGCCGTGGACCGACCTCGGTCATCCTCTGGTGGTCGGCGCCCCGGTCAACACCACCGGCCTGCCCGACGCTCCGGACCAGCCCCGGTTCAGCGGCGGGGTGATCGATTCGCACATCTTCGTCGATGCCGACGGGACGCCCTATCTGTTCTGGAAAGCGGACAGCAACGGCATCTGGCCGCGCCCGCTCGCCGGCCTGCTGCGCGCCCGCCCCGATCTGATCGACGCTTTGTTCGAGGAGGAGGGCGACCGCTCCGCCGCAGCCTTCGCCGCAGCGGTCCAGCCCTGGGCGAACGGGCGGCGGCCGCTCGAGCGCTTCTTCCTGATGCAGCCCCTGATCGATGCGGTGCTCGAGAATTGGGCGCGGGTGGGCCGGATCCTCGAAGGCTGCGCGGAGGCTGCGCCGATCCTCGCTGCGATGCACACCCCGCTCAGCGGCCAGCGGCTCGCCGCCGACGCGAGCAGCCTGGTCGGCGAGCCGGCGGAGGTGCTGACCAACGATCTCGACTGGGAAGGCCATCTCATCGAGGGGCCATGGGTGACCCGCCAGAACGGGCGCTACTGGCTGTTCTACGCCGGCAACGATTTCTGCACGCCCGCCTACGGGATCGGAGTGGCGGTCGCCGACCATCCGCTCGGCCCTTATGAGAAGCGCCCGGGCCCCTTGCTGAGGTCGACCCCGTCCTGGTGGGCGCCGGGCCACGCCTCGGTCGCGCCCGGCCCCGACGGCTCGCCGCAGCTCTTCTTCCACGCTTATTTCCCGGGCAAGGGCGGCTATAACGAATTCCGCGCTTTGCTCACCGCCAAGCTGAGATTCACCGACACCGATGTCGAAGTGATCAGCGAATAAATCCTCCCCTGCCTTTGCAGGGGAGGGGGACCAGCCGCAGGCTGGTGGAGGGGCCCTGCCGCGAGTTCGGTGATCCCCATCCGCAATCAACGCCTGCGCCGGCCCCTCCACCCCCGCCTGCGGCGGCGGCCCCCCTCCCCCGGAAACCCTAGGGGATGCACACCTCTGCCGACTGAACTCGAAATCAATGACTACGCGCCCGTTTCCCGGCGAAGGCCGGGATCCAGATATGCCTAAGTATCTGAGATCGGGGGCTTGTACTGGGCCCCGGCCTTCGCCGGGGAACAGACGGATTGGATTTGTGTGGATCCCTCCCCTGGAAATCCAGGGGAGGAATTTCCCATCCTGCTGAATCCCTTCGGTAACCAAAGCCGGATGGCAAATCGTTAATCCGCTCGGCCTACGAGTTCAAAGCGGGGCGTAGAGGAGATGCCGGTGACGCCTGAGACCAGTCAGCAGAGGATGAAGCGGGTGATGGGTTGCAGGTGAAGCTCACCCCGCTTCGGCGCAACGACGACCGCATGCACCCGCGCCGGCTGGTGCGCCTCCAGGCGCAATTCAAGGATCCCGGCACCGGCGACATCCACGCCTTCGTCGCCGATCTGTCCGAGACCGGCTGCCGCCTCGACGGCGTCGATTCGCTCGAGGAAGGGGATCAGTTCCTGATCAAGCTGCCGGGCCTCGAGGCCAAGGCGTGCAGGGTCGCCTGGGTCAAAAGGCGCGAGGCCGGCTGCGAGTTCGAGACGCCGCTCTACGCCGGCGAGTGCGACGAGATCCGCGCCCAGTCCGGCAGCCGCAAGGCCGAACGGTCGGCCCATTTCGGGCGCCGCCTGCTCGGCCTCGCCGGGCTCGGCACGGGAGCCGGCAATGGCAATTGAGGACAGCTTCGTCGTCGATCGGCGGCTCAAGCCCCGCCTGCCGGTGACCAGCAGCGCGCGGCTGCGGCCGAACGACTGGAGCACTGCGCATATCGACATGGTCGACATCTCGGCCGAGGGCTTCCGCGGCGCCGGCGAATTGCTGTTCCGGATCGGCTCCTACGTCTCGCTGCAGATACCCGGCATCGGCTGGGTCGAGGCGCTGATCGTATGGACCCATCCCGGCCAGTTCGGCGCCCGCTTCTTGTTCCCGATCGACCTCGATTGCTGCGGCTGGACCAGCCATGCCGGCAAGCTGCGCGACCCGCTGGTCCGCAAGCTGGCCGCCCACGCCACCGGCGAATTGCGCAACGGCACCAGCCACTGAGAAGTGCGGCGCCGGAAGCCTCCGGCGCCGAACGCCCTATTTCGACGCTGCCTTGATCTTCCAGATCTCCTTCATCCGGCGCTCGATTCGCGCATCGATCTGCGCCTTTTCCTGCGGGCCCAGCCCCATCATGTCCTGATAGGCGGCGCGCGCCTTGAGCAGCGCCTTGAGCTCCTTGTCGGGCTCGTTGACGCAGGGCGTTCCGGCGACCTGCGACATCACTTCGATCTTGCCGTCGGCATTGCACAGGCTGCCCACCGGCGCGACCGCCATCGCCGCGCTTCCGATCGCTCCTGCGAGCAGCACCGACGAAATCCCGGCTGCGATTCTGATCACCCCAATCATCACTGTCTCCCTTTCGGCATCTGCCGAGGGGGAAGGATTAGCGCGGCCAGGCAGGGCGTGGCGGGGCCGGTCGACCAAGCAGGTCGGCGCGTCTGCGAAAGCGCGAGGGACTTCGACCAATCTGCGAAGGGAGATTTCCTCTCCCGCAAGCGGGAGAGGGTCAGAAGGATCAATCCCCGCCAGTGGCCTCGGCGCTGCTGCGCATCGTCGCGCTCTGGCCGCCGCTGCCGCCGGCTTCCTGCCACCAGTAAGGCGGTCGCATCCGGGTTCCGGTGGCGA
>JAQGLD010000470.1 GCA_028293055.1 Alphaproteobacteria bacterium | reverse complement strand
GCATCACGGTCGCTGCCGACATCGACCAGAACCCGCCGATGACGACACCGAGCAAGGCACGCCCGACGATCAGCACAAGGAAGCTTGGCGCGGAGGCAGTGATCAGCCCGGAAGCGATCATCAATCCGGTCAGCCCTAGCAGGAGAATCCTGCGATCCATGCCCGCAGTCGAAGCGGAGAGGCTGAGGCTCGTCATCACGGCGAACAGCCCCGACACGGAAATCGCCTGACCGGCCTGGCCCTCGCTAAGGTGCAGATCGGTGGCGATCGGGGTCAGCAGGCTCACCGGGAGGAACTCCGACGCTATCAGCGTCGCCACGCACAAGGTGAGGGCGAAGACCGCGCTCCAGCCGCCGGCGCGCGACGCGCCGGCCCGCTGGGCTTCGGCAAATTGGGTCATGGGGAATCCTCGATGTTCGCTTCGGCATCTAAGACCGATGGGCGCCGACGATTAGGGCCCGTTCAGGCAATGGAGCGATGAGCGAAATTCATCGAAGGCTCTCAGAGCCCCAGCGGCCGTGCGGCTCGGATATGGTCGATCAGCAGTGTGAGCGCGGTCGGGACTTGCCGCCGGCTCGAATAATAGATGTGAAAGCCGGGCCCGGTCGGCGCCCAGTCCTCCAGCACGATGCGAAGCTTGCCGCTTGCGACCAGGCCCGCGACGATCGGCTCGGGCTGGTAGGTGAGGCCGACGCCGTCCGCCGCCATCCTGGTCGCCATCTCGCTATTGTCGATCATCACCGCGCTGGGCACGCCGATCGCAAGCGCTTCGCCGCCTTTCTCGAACTCCCATTCGTATACGCGGTCGTCGCCCAGCCGGAAGTTCAGGCAGCGATGCCGGGGCAGTTCGCTCGGATGTTCGGGCGCGCCGTGTCTGGCGAGGTAAGCAGGCGCGCCCGCGACCACCCAGCGTATTTCGCCCGAAAGCCGCTGTGCGACCATGTCCTCTGGGACGGTTCCCCCATATCGTATGCCCGCGTCGAAGCCGCGATCCACGACATCCACCATGTGGTTGTCGACGGCCAGGTCGATCTCGATGTCCGGGTATAGGTCGAGAAAGGCCGGGAGCACCGGCGCAAGCACCAGGCTCGCCGCATGCTCCGGCGCGTTGATCCGGATCCGGCCCGCCGGCGCATCGCGAAAGCGGTTCAGGTTTTCGACCGCATCGCCGATCGTCTCCATCGCCTCGCCGATGCCGTCGCGCAATTCCTCGCCCGCCGCAGTGAGCGTCACGCTACGGCTGGTTCGGTTGAGCAACCGCACGCCCAGCCGTGCCTCCAGTCCCTTCAAGGCATGGCTGAGCGCCGAGGCGCTCAGCCCGAGCTCGACCCCCGCACGGCGAAAGCTGCGATGCCTTGCGATGGCAAGGAAGTAGAGCAGGTCGGCGAGGTCTGACCTACCGTACCGCATGGATCACTTGACGTGCGGCGGAGGGAAACAGCGCATGCCCGTTCCTTAGGGTCGAAACCTGGTCGGTTCCGACCCTAGATGCGCGCGGCTCAACGGTCCACCACCCATTGGGAGGCCCGGCGCGCGAACAGGAAACCGAGGCGCCTCTCTTCAAAGGCGACGAGCATCCTTTTTCGAAAATGTCCGCTTGAGAGACACCGCCCTGCAAAGCTGAGCGGCACGGATTGGGCACTTGCCGGCAGGCAGAACATGGCCGGCGCCCGAAACTCTTCACGAGCAGAAGTTCAGTTCGCAAGCGCGCGACCGTCAAAGAGGACAATGCAGAGCCTTGGCGCCAGCCGCGGGTGCGCGCCGGCAGAGCGATCTGATGGCGGCAGATGGAGGCGATCGAAGCACTTGACCAATAACTCTACATATGTTGTTATTTCACATGGCCCGAACTCGCCGCCCCTCTGCGCAGATGCTTATCTTGATGGAAGCGCTTGCGGCGCGTGCCCCCGGATGGTGCCATGGATATGATCTGATGAAGGCCACGGGCCTGCTGTCGGGGACGCTTTACCCGTTGCTGATGCGGATGACGGACCAGGGACTGGTCGATGCCCAATGGCAGGCACCCGTGTCTGCCGGACGGCCCGCCCGCCACGCCTATCGCCTGACGGCGGCTGGGCTGCGGCTTGCAGTTACTGGACGCGACGCGGGACGTGCATCCTCCGGCGTGGCGTTTCCGGCATGACGAGGACCGTGGCCCGGCTGATCATGACAGTGGCGACACTGAGCCTGGGAGCCCACCGCAGCGCGTGGGGACAGGCAATGCTTGTCGAGCTGGAGGCAGCCGAGGCGGACGACCGGGCGCTTGGCTTCGCATTCGGTTGCCTGATCGGTGCCTGGCGCACCATGCCCGAGCATGCGGAGGGCCGGTTCGTACTGACCAGCTATGCGCTGTCGCTTGGACTCATCATTCCTATTGCGGCGGTGCTGGTCCTCGCCGGGGCGTTCGGCTTCCCCTTTGTCGATGCCGGTGGGGGCATGTTCGGCTTTCTTTCCGGCAGCGGCACGCAAGTGCTGTTGTTGAACGCCGGCACCGAGGCGCTCGGACCGGCCTTGACGCTGGTGATGCTGTTGCTGGCGGCCTGCCACCTGCCGCTCGCCTGGTGGGTGCTCGATCGGGACTGGGATCGGGTCGTCATCGCGCTCTGCTTCGCCGCGGCAAGCATCACGACTCTCGCGATCGTGACCTCGTGCGCAGCCCTGGATCCAAAGCAGATGCTGCTGCCGGCTTCCGCGCTCGCGCTTGAAACAATCGCCATGTCCATCCTGGCACGGTGGCATGCGCGGCTGTTCGGTGGCGACCTGCTTGAGAAACTCGGCCCTAGACATTGACCCCACTGCAAGAACGAGAGGCGCGGAGCATGGCGGGAGCCAAAGCGGGGGTGTGGAGCTGGGTTGCGCGACAGCTGGCGATGGCTCTCTTCCCGCTGCTTCTCGCGGCCGGCATCGGAGTGCCGGTCCGCGTCGAGGCGCATCCAGCGCAGACGTTCGGAGCCGATAAGTGGCTGGTTTACGGCACGGCCTTTACCCGCAGGCGCGATGGCGCAGTGCCGGGCGGCGGCGTGGTGGATGTGCAGCCCCGCGCAAAGCCGGGCGAACCCTGGTCGAGCGGGGCGGGCTTGGTCGTGCCGGGTGCAATCGCCTCCGGAGAGCGGGTGACGGCTGTTTTCTGGGCTCGCGCGGCGCGACCGACGCCGCTGACCATAGCATTGCAGGGCGGTGCGCCCGACTATGTCCGGTTCGCAAGCGCCGAGGTGGCGCTGACCCCCGCCTGGCAACGGGTATCGGTGAGCGGCACGGCACCCACGGACTTCGCTTCCGGGACTCAATCCCTGTCGGTGCCGCTCGGCCAGGCGAACGGCGAAGTGACGCTGGGGCCGGTCGCGTTCCTGCGCGGGGCCGCCGGCCGCGCCGCCGTCGCCGGCGCATTCGCCGGTTTTCGCCCTGCGGGGATTGCCGTCGATGTGCGCATCCAGTCCGAGCCGGGCGTGGTTCTGGCGGGAACTTTGTACCTGCCCTCAGGCCACGGCA